>DAISHW010000312.1:0-3539 GCA_036822295.1 Bdellovibrionales bacterium
CTCGGTGCGCGAACTCTCGGCCGAGATCGTGCGCGAAAAATGCTTCGAACATCTGCACCAAGAGATTCCCTTCGGTTCCGCCGTCCGTATTTTGCGTTTCAATGAAGAGGACGGCCCGGTCGTCAAGCTGCACCTGGAAGTTCTGGTGAACAAAGACAATCACCGCGCCATCGTGGTGGGTCGCGAAGGTTCGACGCTCAAGAAAATCGGCACGGACGCGCGCAAAGAAATAGAGAAACTGATGGGCCGCAAAGTGTATTTGGATCTCAAGGTCGTCGCCAAACGCGATTGGCAAAAAAATCCGGGTCTGATGAAGGAGCTTGGCTATGTCATTCCAAAATCTTAAGCGCGTCTCGCTGGTGGGTCGGCCCAACGTCGGCAAATCCACGCTCTTCAATCGCCTGACCCGCTCGCGCCAAGCCGTCGTCAAGAACGAACCGGGCGTGACTCGCGACATTCTGATCGAACAAACCGAATGGTGGGGCAAATCCTTCGAAGTCGTCGATACGGGCGGTTTGAGCGAGGACAAAGCCGGCTTCACGCCGCTGATCCGCGAACAGGTCATCGAGTTCCTGCAGTCGACCGATCTGATCGTGTTCGTCGTCGACGGCCGCGCGGGCATCCTGCCCGAGGACCGCGACGCCTACCGCGTGATCAAGGCGTCGGGAAAGCCGTTCCTGACGGTGGTGAACAAGTGCGACAAAACGACGGAGAGCGAGAACTACCTTCCGGATTTTTATGAGTTCGCCGCGGACCTTGTGCCCGCCGCGTTCGAACAGGACTTCGGCATCGACCGGGTCGTCGAGTGGATCATCGCGGGGCTCGGCGACGACGAAACGGTCGCGCGCGAAGGCTTCCGCCTGGCGCTGGTCGGTAAACCCAACGCCGGTAAGAGCTCGATCTGCAATCAGCTCTTGGGCGCGCGCCGCATGCTCGTCAGCGACACCGCCGGCACCACGGTCGACGCGGTCGAAACCGAATTCGAAATGCGCGGCCAGAAGTATATTTTGGTCGACACGGCGGGGCTCAGGCGCGCGGCCAAGCAAAAAGACGGCGTCGAAGTCCTGTCGGGTTTCAAGTCCCGCGATGCCATTCACAAGGCCGATTTGATTCTGCTGGTGATCGACGGCGAAGTCGGGCCGAGCAATCAAGACTCGCGCATCATCGAGTACTGTTTGGAGCGGCACAAAGCGATCGTGGTCGTCGCCAACAAGATCGACATTTTGCGCGAAGAGCACGCGAATTACCGCGAATGGTTCCGCGACCGCGTGGAGCGCGAGTTTCACTTCTTCACCGACGTGCCGGTCGTCTTCACCAGCGCCAAGACCGGTCAGGGGATGGAAGAGTTGTTCAAGAAGATCGAAGAGGTGCGCGAGAAACTCGGCATCCGCATTTCGACCTCGCAACTCAACAAGTTCTTCACCGATGTGATCAAGATGGCGCCCGCGCCCGTGTACCGCTCGCAAGACGTGAAGTTCTATTACCTGACGCAAACCAATCAGAAGCCGCCGAGCTTCATCGCGTTCGCGAAGCACGCGGAAGGTGTTACGCCTTCGTACCGGCGCTTCCTTACGCGCAAGATCCAAGAGAACTGGAACCTCAAAGGTATTCCTTTGCGCATTTTCGTGATGGAAAAAGGCGGCGAGTAGGTGCCGGGACCGAAGAACGCCAATATCTTCGGAACGAAGCTGGGTTTTTATCTGGCCGCCATCGGTTCGGCGTTCGGGCTCGGCAATCTCTGGCGTTTTCCCTATGTCGTCGCTGAAAACGGCGGCGGCGCGTTCGTGCTGTTGTATTTGTTCCTGGTGTTTCTGATCGGCATGCCTTTTCTGATCGCCGAGCTCACGCTCGGTAAAATCTCGCGCAATTCTTTGAGCCCCGCTTTGAGCAAACTGGTCGGCGAGCGCTATCAGGTGCGCGAGATCCGGGAGCGTCGCGAGGAGTTGCCCGGCTGGCTCAAATGGGCGGTTTGTCACCTGGGCACTCTCGCCCAGGGCATCACGCTGGTCGTGCTCGCGTATTATGCGGTGATCAGCGGCTGGGTCCTGCATTTCTTGATGCAGCTTCTGGTGTCGCTCTTCGATCCGGGGCGCTTCGATCCCAACAACACGTTGCAGGTGCTCTTGCAAAACGGGTGGTTGCAGGTGCTGCTCACCAGCGTGCATTTGGTCACGGTGGCCGTGATCGTCGCGAAGGATTTGGAGCTGGGCCTTGAAAAATGGGTCGGTTACTGCATGCCGCTGTTCGTGGTGTTGCTTTTGGTGCTGGCCGCGCAGTCGTTAAGGCTCGAAACGGCGAACGAAGCTCTTCGGTTTTTATTCTATCCGAATTTTTCCAAACTGAGTCTGGCGTCTTTGGGCGAAGCTTTGGGCCACGTGTTCTTTACTTTAAGCGTCGGCTTCGGCTGCATGGTGACGTTCGGCAGTTACCTGCGCGAGAAGGCCTATCTTCCGGTCGTGGGTTTCCGCGTGAGTATGCTCGATTCGGCGATCTCCATCTGGGCGGGGGTGATGATTTTTCCGCTGGTCATGTACGGCGGATCGATTTTCTCAGGTCCGGAGCTGCTCTTCCAAACGGTTCCGCGTTTGGTGAAAGAGCTGCCGAACGGCACCTGGTTCGGCGTGGGCTTCTTCTTATGTCTTTATCTGGCGTCGCTCGGCGCGAGCATCGGTTTGTTTGAGACCGTCGTCGCCAATTGGCGCGAGGTCCGCCGGGTCCCGCGCTCCCGCGGCGCGCTCTGGGCGGCGATCTTTTGCTTCGTGATCGCGGTGGTGCCGGCGCTCTCCTCGAGCGTCTTGAGTTCGGTGCGCGTAGGCTCGCGCGGGCTTTTGGGCTTCTGCGACGCGGCACTGATCAATTGGCTGCTGCCGATCTCGGCGCTATTGATCACCCAAGTGGTCGCCTGGTTACTTCGTAAAGAGCTCATCGTCGCGGAATTCGTCGATCCCGACCGGCCGGGGAGCGAGAAGCTCTTCCGTCACTGGATTTTCATTCTGAAATACGTGGCCGGCCCGATCACCGTGCTGGCGCTGGTCCTGCAGGTGATTTCGCTTTTCTAGTTCAGAATCCAGCCCACGCAGGATTTAGGGATCATCGCCCGCGCCGCTTCGATCTCGGTAAGAGAGTCGGTCAGCATTTGGCGATAGATAGGTTGAGCCGTTTGGCTCTTTTGTTTGATGATCCCGACCACGCGATCAAGAGCGCGGTCGGTGTCGTCAGGAAACAAGCTTTGGGTCATCGCCACGATCATCGAGCCCACCGGTTGGGTTTTCGATATCCGGTCCACCTGAATATTGATCAGCAGATCGACCGGATCCATCACGCCGAACGTTTCGACAAAGCCGTGCAGCGTGCGCCGGGCGTGGCGCTGGTCGCGCGGTACGACGGAGCTTAGTCGGATCTGTACGTGAATCCGCTCGGCGAATTCCGCTGGGCCTTTCACGAACTGGTACCGGTCGGGAAAGCTGGACTCGATCACGGTCATGGCCGCTTGGAAGATGTCCATCGTCACTCGATCGACATCTTGACCGACGTTCACG
>DAISHW010000313.1:0-3526 GCA_036822295.1 Bdellovibrionales bacterium
CTTTTTAAAATCGATGTAGGCGCTGTCCCAATCGCGGTTCGCCTCCCAGATCATGGCCGACAGGTAGAACGCGAACGGATTCTGCTGGTAGTTCTTCTTGCCCTCGAACTTGTACTTATAAAGTTTGTCGTTGAGCTTACGGCATTCGACTTGCGCTTCCTCGAGCTTGTTGAGCATCAAGAAGTTCACGGCCAGCATTCCGTTCAACAGAACCTTCTCGAAATCCTCGCCCTTGTACTGAACCATGCCCTCGTTCAAGAGCAGCGATCCGCCCAGACGCGAAACCGAATGGTAATCTTTGATTTCGGTCAGATCCTCGGCCTTGAGCAAGGCCTGATTGCTCTCTTGATAACGGCCCGCGATCTGCTCCGCCGTGCCGTACTCGAATAAATAGACGACTTGATCGTCGCCTTCTTTAAAGGCTTTCTCTTTGATCTTTTCGGCCGCCGCGGCCGGCTGATTGCTTTTCAGGGCCGAGCGAAAATCCGACAGCTTCGTCTGGTAAGACGCGCAAGCGAATAGGGCTGGAAAAACCAGCCCTATCGCGATCAATCTAAATAAGAACCGCGCTTTCAAGACCGCTTAAGCTCCGACGCGCTTCTTTTTGAACTGCTTGCGCATCTGTTTGTAGTCGGTCCATTGGATCAGACCGGTCTTCAAATTGGTCAGGTTCATCGTGAGCTTGTAATAAACCGTTTTGTCTTTGCCGGCCTCTTGCACGATCGAATCCAGACGGCCGTTCATGATGAAATCGGCGCCGATTTGTCCGCCTTTGCCTTTTTTGCTTTCGCGCGAGACCATGCCGCTGTCTTGGTAATCGTACTCTTCGGCGATGTCTTCGCGGGCTGCCTTATCCACGAACGTCACTTTGCCGGTGCGCATGAGTTCGGCCGTGAACATATCGGTGATGCTCTGGGTGTCGATGTGCTCGCTGGTTTTGTTTTGCAGACGCGTGACCATCACGATCGGCGGACGCTTCGCGCCGGCAATGGCCGGATGACTCGTGGCGCTGGCGACCAGATCGCGAACGGCATTCTGCATATCCGATTCGGACCATTTGTCGGTCAGCAGATTCGTGTCTTCGACGTTTTCGTCGTACTGTCCCTTAACGAACTGACGTGGACCGCAAGCCGTGAGTCCCATCGCGCAAATCAATCCACCTAAAACCAAAAGCTTTTTCATACGGAATTCGCCTCCCAAAGATTCAACATCCTACGGCGGCCGGACGTCCTCTGCAAATAAGAATGCGCTCGGTCTGGGCGTCTAGTTTGCACCGCGGCTTGGTACGTATGAAAATAAGCACACCCGAAGAAGCATTCCGGTTTTTCAATGATCGGCTCCGTTCGGAGGTCGAGGAATTTTGGGCCGCCGCGCTGAACGCCGACAAACGCGTGATCCGCGCCCTTTGCCTGTTCCGCGGGACCGTGGACCATTGCACGTTCCACCCCCGCGACGTGTTCCGTTTCGCGTACATGAACAACGCTTCATCTTTGGTGGTGGCGCACAACCACCCGAGCGGCAACGCCAAGCCCTCGCCCCAAGACGATGAAGTCACCCGCGCGCTGTTGTTCGCGGCGCTTCTGCTCGAAGTCCCCGTGGTCGACCACCTGATATTGGGCCGACCCGGACAACGCGATTATTACAGCTATTTGCGCGAGGGCCGGCTGCGCTCCGGCAGTGCGTGAACGGGACCTAAAGTCCCTGTTTGGCGAGTTTGTCGATGACCTGATCGATGTTGAGTTTTTTGGTGCCGCTGATCTTGGTCACGCCGACGACGACCAGGTTCTGATCGATCTGCACTTCATAGCCGCGCTCGTACGCGGCGCGAATAAAGTTCTTGATGAACGTGATCCGTTCGTTGCGCTCGAAATCGTTCACCCAGCGGCGGTTGGCCAAACGCGAATTGATTTTGTCGGCCGGCAGAGTGTCGGCATAACGCCCGGGCGTTCCGTTCAAGTCTTCATACAGACGCTCGGCCGTGTCCTCTTGCTCGAACTGCACGCCAAAGGCGCGCGCATCGGCGTCGGCGGTATAACCGTCAAGCAGTTCAAGCTCGTCGGCTTTGACGTTGAGGTTTTCGAACTCACGGGTGCGGACCATCATCTGGCGCTTCATCGCGGCGTCAGCCATGTGGCGGCTGACGGATGAGAGATCCTGTCTTTTGCTCTCAACTTGCGGCGTGGCTTCTGGCTCCCCGGATTTCGCCGCCGGCTTGAAGTGCGAGAGTGCCAGCAGCATGGTCAGCGCCGAACACGATGCGATGCCGAGATAAATGATCCAGCGCGGAGAGCTTTCTGCCTTTTTCTTAGGCTTCTCAGGACGCGGAAGAGTTCGAATTTTAAACTCAGGTTGGTTTCCCATAGGTTTCCCCTTGCCTATAGACAAAGCAAGCCAGAGGCCAATCATTGGCTAACTGCGGGCAAACACGATTGATTTCAGGCGCGATTCTCATTTTCAGTCGCCTATATATTAAGCACATGTGCATCGACTGATGAGCGCGGATCCACACTCGTCTCAAATCGAGACGCTCATGACAGACAATTTAAGACAAACAGAAATTCCTTCCCTGCGGGCAGCTGTTTTGACAACAAAACAAAGCCGTCGTTTGATGCCCCTACAAAAATTTCCTTAGGGGGAAAACATATGCGTAAATTGGCAGCAATTGCTCTTTTGTTCTCGGCAAACGCCGCGTTCGCGTGCCCGGATCTGACGGGTGCCTACACGTGCACCTACCAAAACGGCAGCTCGGAAGTCGTGACCGTCAGCCAACAACTCGTGAACGGCGTGACCGTATACAACTACAACGGCTCGCAGATCCCGGCCGACAACATCGTTTACCAAGTTCCGGACGACCAATCGCTCAAGAACGGCACGTTCCGCGCTTGGTGCGATGACGCCGTCACGCTCAAAGCCGAGTTGATCGGTCAGTATTACGATCAAGGCGCGTACTATGGCGACCTGTCGATGATCATGAACTTCTCGATCGAAGGCTCGAGCTTGAAGCAAGTGACGACCGGCACGCTGAAAAACTCGGCGGGGGAATACCCGTTGAACAGCGAAATGTCCTGCTCCCGCAATCCGTAATCGCCAATAGGATCTTTTGTGCGATGAAGCCCACCCGCAAGGTGGGCTTTTTATTTGCGGCTTTATCCCGCGGGCTTTTTCAGATCGGCCGGTCCGTGAACCGGCAGCACGATACGGAACTCAGTTCCCTGGCCGGGCTTCGAAGAAACCAAGATGTCCCCGCCGTGCTTTTGGATCACGCCGTATGAAATGCTCAAACCCAGTCCCGTGCCGCTGCCGAGCCCCTTGGTCGTGAAGAACGGATCGAAGATCTTCTCGACGGTTCCCTTGGTCATGCCCTTGCCGGTATCGAGTATGCTGATTTCGACGCGATCGGCGTCAAGCTGCTTGGTCGTTATGAATATCTCGCCCTCGTTCTCGATCGCATGGGCCGCGTTGCTTAAAACGTTCATGAAAACTTGGTTCAGCTGGCTCGGATAGCAGGTGATTTTAGGCAGGTTGG
>DAISHW010000314.1:0-3507 GCA_036822295.1 Bdellovibrionales bacterium
CCAGCAGGTCAAATTGGCGGTGGCTCAGGCTCTACCGCGTGGCCCAATGCGGATTTCACGCCGGCCTCGTGTTCAGGTACGGATGCCCTTACAAAAACCTGGAATGATGGAACCGGCAATTGGTACGACATCCCAGGTCTTACGAATTACGCGACAACTGCGGGCACCGGGAATGGGGCGATCAACACCGACGCCAATTACGGAAGCACCAATACGACTAATATCGCAGGCATTACGGCAGGAGTCGAAGGCGGTTATCATGCGGCGGCCCGCTATTGTGACAGATTGAATTATGGCGGTTATACGGATTGGTATTTACCAAATCGCTACGAGCTAAATCTCATGTTCACCAACAAGGCGGCAATCCCGGGTCTTGATGTCAGTGGAAACTGGTACTGGTCGTCCACGGAGTACTTTAATTCCAACGCGTGGATCCAGCGGTTCAGTGACGGTGGCCAGGACGGCATCAACAAGAACGGCGCTTACAGGGTTCGCTGTGTGCGGAGATTCTAATTGCCGCCTGGCGGCAATTATTGATGATTTGATCATTTAATTATTTTTCCTCCCGCCGAAGGCGGGAAGATTTTTTTAAATTATGGCAAGACACGAGCACTTACCGATTTATAAACAAGGCTATGAGCTTTTACAGCAGGCCGTTTCCGTCACCAAGGATTTTCCGCGTGAGTTCAAATTCACGGTGGGTCAAAGACTCAGGGACGAGATTCTTCAGCTTCTGGTGCTGATTTATCGTGCCAACGGCCAGCGCGATAAAGTCCCCGTTATCGTGGAAATCCTTGAAAATATTCTGGTTGTTGAGCTGTTAATCAGGCTCTGTCATGATATGCGGATCTTACCGAAAAAACATTACGCCGCCCTTGTGCTTTTGACCGAATCGTTGGCTCGACAAGCCGAGGGTTGGAAAAAGTCGTCAGCTAAGCTAGCTTGACCGACGGTCGGGCTTGTGCGGAAGCGAGAATAAAAAATGCCACGGGGTTTTTTAGAGAGCGGCTTCATCTCGGGATGGGTCCAGTTAGCCTTTGTGGCAAACTCATATCTCGGTTTTTGACCGTCGTTGGTCTTAATTGAGGCTGCGCATTTGAGTGATCGAGTGAGGCAGTAAAAAGAGACCCATCGCAACGTTTGTTGTGGTCATTGTTCGCGTCTGGTCGTCCACGGAGTACAATAATAACAACGCGTGGATCCAGCGGTTCAGTGACGGTAACCAGAACAACAACAACAAGAACAACAATAACAGGGTTCGCTGTGTGCGGAGCTGAATCCGCACAAGCCCGACTTTTTTTTCGGAAGAATGAGGCCTAAAGCGTGGAACTGACCTTTGAAGAAGTCGTAGTAGCTTATTTTGATTGTCGCAAGGGTAAACGCAAAACCACGCATGCCCTGGATTTTGAATTCAACTTAGAAAAAAATCTTTTTACTTTATATAATGAACTGATTTGCGGCGACTACCAAGTCAGCCAAAGCCTGGCCTTTGTGATTGAGCAACCCAAGGTCAGGGAGATTTGGGCGGGTACCTTCCGCGACCGCATCGTTCACCACATCATCTACAACCGTTTAGCGCCAAGATTTTATCCAAGGTTCATTCGAAACACCTTCGCGTGCATCCCAGAGCGCGGCGTTTTGGATGGCTCCAATCGCCTGTGGGCGGGGATGCGCTCGATCACCCGGAACTGGCAAAAGCCCAGTTACTATTTACAGGGAGACGTACGCAATTTCTTCGTCAGCATCGACAAGAAAATCTTGTTCTCATTGGTTGAACCGCGCATCGTGGAACCCTGGCTGATGGATTTAACCCGTCAAGTTGTGTTCCATGACCCGCGCGAAAACTGCATCATGAAGTCAAAACCTTCCGCCTTTGCTCGCGTTCCCAAATATAAAAGTTTATTGAACAACGAGCCTAACAAGGGGCTGCCCATTGGGAATTTGACCAGCCAGTTTTTCGCGAATGTGTACTTGAACGAGCTGGATCAGTTCGTCAAACACCGCTTACGCGCGAAATACTATTACCGCTACGTCGATGACTGGGTGATCCTGGATGAATCGGCAGCGGTGTTGAACAGCCACTTCGATGCGATCCAAGAATTTTTGCACACAAGACTAGCGCTCGAGCTTCACCCGTTTAAGAAGCGAATCGCCCCGATTCACCAAGGGATCGACTTTATCGGGTTCGTTCATAAACCCTATCGTCGGCAGCTTCGGTCCAGAACCGCACATAAAATGGCAAGCGTTGTTCACCAATGGAAGAAATCTCCTTCCGCGCTCAAACGCGAAGCCTTGATCGATTTTCGCAACAGCCTGAACTCGTATTTTGGCATATCCCGCTGGGCCTCGACGTATCGCTTACGCAAGCACATCGGCGACGGCGTGAGCAGCCTTTTTATCCGGCCTGATGAGAACTACCTAAAGCTGATTGTCCCCAAGTGACTCGAGCAAAAAAAAATCCACGTCCGGCCCCGTTTCCAGGACCGGACTTTTCCAAAACTTCGCTAAAAAATCATCGTGCCAATTCCGAAATCGGACACGCTTTCGGACACAAAAATCACGGTCGATTCGTGTGTCCGACTTTGCAGGAAAACGCCGTTTATGTCCCGCCAGTGTCCCTTTTCCTCCTGCGACCTTTGAAGTCGCCGGGGAATCGGACACAACAAGTATCGGACATAAACCACTTTAAGACGGACTGACCAGGCGCAAGGCGGGCGTTTGAGTCGTAGTTGCGATCAAACCCTCCGCTTGCTTTGAAGCCGCTGTGGGGCTTTCCGTCGAGGCCGCCACCGCCGGAATTTCCGACGGCGCGGGCAATTGCACCCCACCAAAAGATACGATGTTGACCGCTTTTGCCAGATGCTCAGGCGTCAAGTGGGCGTATCTTTGAGTTTCCTCGAAGCGCGCATGACCCAATAGCTTCTGAAGATCATACAGGCTTCCGCCGTTCATCACGAAATGTGACGCGAACGTGTGCCGCAGATCATGAAAACGGTAGCGGTTCGTAAGACCCGCGCGCTTCTGCGCTCGCTGGAAATACCAGTAGATGTGCCCCTCATCGAACGGCTTACCGTAGGACGTACAAAACACATACTCCGGGTGCAACGCTCTGCCTTTCATCTCCATAAGGGCTTGTCTTACGACATCGCCCATGGGGATTCTTCGCTGCGAGTTCCTCGTCTTGGTCCGGTCGGCGAGGCCATTCCGATCACGAAGCCTCGTGATATGAATAAATCCCTTGGCGAAATCCACGCGATCCCATAAAAGGCCCGCGAGTTCTCCGCGCCGCATTCCCGTGTTCATCGCGGTCACGAACAGCCAGTAGTGCGGATCGCTCCTGTTCGCCTCCAGAAATTTTGCAATCTCCTCGGCGGACATGAAATGATCGGCGCGCTTTGGCTCTTTGACCTTCCCGTAATCCTTAAATGGATATTTGAGGATCTTCTCCTGCCTGAACGCCTCGCACATGATCTGCTTCAACACCCCGAGGACAAGATTCGTCCCCAC
>DAISHW010000315.1:0-3507 GCA_036822295.1 Bdellovibrionales bacterium
GCCCATGACCCCTTCGCCCTCGCCCTTAGATAAATCGCCATCATTTACACGGTAGCCTGCGTATTCAAGCGAATAGCCGACGGCGATCGCGTAACGTGACTTCGGCGCGGTCTCGCCAGACCCAGAGGCGCCCGGCCCCGGCGTTTGCGCCAAGGCGGGCATGGACAATAGAAGAAGCGCGAAAATCGGCCGCATATCTGAATTTTATAATCTTCAGCCATCTTAACCAATGGACGTTGGTCCGGGAATGAGCGTGACGTGATTCCACGGCGACTTTCCTTGAGACATGACGCGCCAAATCGATTTGATAAAATTATGTCTGCGCGATGGGCGTTACACAGTTTGAGGATGTCTACTGATCTTTAGTCCAGGAACAGGTGAGTCTCGCGATTGCAAAGATCCTTCGATGTCCTAAAACACGTTGGGGGGTACTTCATGATTTCTCGTCTTGGAATGACACGCATGATTTCGCGGGCCGCGCTCGCGCTTGCGACGGCGACGGTGTCGAGCGTCGCGCAAGCGAATAACTTTCCGGATGGCTTCGGGGCGGCGCTCGAAGCACCAGGCTACAATCCGAAAGGCAACATAAAGACGGTTCTGCGTGACGGGGCCGATGACGCCGTGGCCATGGGCCTTAAGACCTTCAAGATCCATTTGAGCAACGCCGCGTTCGGGCAGGCCTTCTACCAGCTCTCGTCCGCTGAAACGAGCGGCGTCGACAGCTTGAAGAAGTTCGTGTCGATCCCGACGCTCGACTACGTGCTTTCGCGTCCCTTCAAAACGATCTTCATCGACGCGGACACGATTCTGGTGGGCCAGACTGCCATGCAAACGACTTCGACCTATTGGACTTACGACAGCAAGCCCATGTCGGCGTTCGACAAAGAACAGGTCCGCAAACAAACGTACGATATGGCGCGCTACCTGCTCGAACGCTTCGCGGGCGAAAACAAAACGTTCGTGATTCAGAACCACGAGGGCGATTCGCACACCAACCTTGAGGCGCACCCCATGGGCGTGCCGACCGAAATCGGTCTGCAGAACTTCCGCGACTATTGGACGATCCGCCAAGCCGCGATCGCGCAGGCGCGCGCCGACGTGCCGTCGACCAAGGCGAAGGTCTACCATATGTGCGAGATCGTGAAGGTCCGCTATTATCTCGAGAACCCCTCTCACCCGACGCTCGGGAAGACCTTGCTTCGCGACGTTCTGCCGGGCGTGACCTGCGATTTGATCGGTTACTCGGCGCACGACACCGCGATCGCGAACGACGGCGGCGCGCTTCTCGACAAGGCGATTCAAGCGATCAAGAAACTGATGCGTCCGAGCCCCACGTTCCCGGCGAACGCCATCGTGCTTTCGGAAATCGCCGTGCCTGAGAATTTGAACGGAGTCTTCATCTCTCAAACGCCGACGGTGGCCCGCAAAATTCGCGAGTACATGAGTCAGGGAATGCCGTACATCCTTTACTGGCAGCTTTACGACAACGATAAAGATCCGAGCAACGGTCAGCACGTCGGCAATTGGTTGCGCCGTCCGGACGGTTCGCTTTCGCTCATGCATGCGACGCTCGTTTCTGAATTCGCCAAGCTTGGCGGCGGCGGCGGGGGCGTGCAACCTCAACCCCAGCCGCAGCCCCAACCCGCGGGAATCCTGCCGGAAGTCACGGCGCTTTATCGCGATATCCTGAATCGTGAGCCCGATGACGTGGGCGGCATGGCCGCGACGGACGCGATTCAAAGAGGTAAAACGACGCTCGCGAAACTGCGTAAGGGCATGGCGCAAAGCCCGGAAGCCGCCGGCCTGATCGGCGCGACTTACCAGGAGCTGTTGAACCGCGCCGGCTCGAGCGGTGAAATCAAAGGCTGGCAAACCAAAATGGAAGCTTCATTGATCTACCCGCAAGTGCGCGGACAGATCCAAGCGCTGGCGCCGACTCCGACTCCCACTCCGACCCCGACGCCAACTCCGACGCCCCAGCCTGACAAGCCCAAGCCCGTGCCGGTTCCCGGCAATTGCCCGGGCGATCTTTTGCTCGTGAATCCGTCAGGTGCGGTACCTGCCGGCGTCGATCCGCGTATCAAGGTGCTTTACGACGAAACGCTTGGTGGTGTCGGTCCGTACACAGAGGGCGCTTTGCTGCTGACGGGACACTTGAAGGCCGGAGTGAAACTCAAGGATCTGCGCCGAGTCTTGGTGGATACGCCCGAGTTCGGTCAGAAGACCGAGCACCTCTACCAAACGTATTTGAAGCGCAACCTCGACGCTCCCGATCTCGCGAACATCCGCGCTTTCGTGCTGAACGGGGGAACGCTCCGTCAAATCGAGATCATGATCTTCACCAGCGCCGAGTGCCAAGCGAAGAAGTGATCGCCAAGCGAGAGATCGCTGCCGTTGCTCGCTCTCGCTGACAATTTTAGGCATCGTCAAGACTGCCGCTTCCAACGGAGGCGGCAGTGATCCGGTCCGACCGATGGAACCCCTTTTGCTAAAATCTGCGCTTGTCTACAGGTTGAAGTATTAAAAGCGAAAAGGGGATTTATGAAATCGACGATTTTCACTCTGTCATTGCTGTTTTTCGGAGCGAACGCCTTCGCTCAAGTTCCTTCGCACGCGGAAGGACAAATTTGCTTTACGGCCTACTCCTGGTGCTGGGCGGATACCTACACGGCGCCCGGTAGCGGTGACGGCTCGGCGGGTTGGCCTTGCGGATGCCCCGGACCGTACGGATGGGTCGACGGAACATTGAGTAAAGGCACCTACGGCTCGCAAGGAAATTCACCGGCCAAGACACCCTTGAAGCTGCTGGTGGGCTACTAGATCATAAGGCCAACGGCAAACTCCTCGGCTACGTCACCGATTTCTCCGACATCAAGCTTGAGTTTGTATCTTGCCTAAAACGCGCGACTGAGTGTCAACTCCATGGCCGAGTAAAAGAATTGGCTTTGGCCGTGGAGTGAATCCCGGATGAAGCGTGCCTCGACCGCTTCCCCGTGCCAGTGCGCTCCCATGCGCCATTTCGGCCCAAGATGGCGTTCGATCAGAAAACGCCCGTTGATCATGTAGTTGGCCCGCAAAGTTTGAAAATCGCCTTCGTCGGCGACGGCGCCCCAATGCAGCGCGAACTCGCTCGTCCAATTCAGACCGAGCAGACCAATCAGATTGACGCCCAGATGGGCCGGATAGGCGCTCGCACTCTTGAGACGCGTCGTGAACACGCCCGAGGTGCCGATCTCCACGGGCTCGGTGAGCGGCAAAGTCGCGCGCGCGGCGCTGAGTTCCAGCAAGGGATACCACCGCGCGCCCAAGAGCGGGAAGCGCCCGCGGGGCGGTGGATATTGGCCGAGTACCCGCCAAGTCCGCCAGTGGAACTCAGGTCCCGCCGCGCCGCCCGTGCTCGCGAGCGTCCCGGGGATCGATTCGTACCGGGCCTCGACCGACCACCGATCTCCCAAACCCCAGCGCCCCGAAGCCCAGACATTGCGCGGCCGAATATCCCTATAAGTC
>DAISHW010000316.1:0-3453 GCA_036822295.1 Bdellovibrionales bacterium
CGTTCAGCGGCTGATCGGCCGGCTCGAATGACAACTCCAAGCTTCTGGTCGTGAGCGGAAAGGCGATCGCGGGGCAGCCGCGCAAGACGGCGTGCTCGCCCGCCAAGATCCACTTGCCATAGGTGCGCGTGCGGAACCGGTTCACCTAGCGATCCATCCAACTCGACAGATGGCGGTAACCCTTCACCCACTCGCGCCCCTTATCCACTTGGTCCGCGCGCAAAAACAGGTGGATGTTCGCGCCCGCATCCATGGTGACCAAAGGACCGTCGCCCTCGCTCCGCCAGATCCCGCGCAATTTTTCGAGGGCCGCGAAAGTCTCGGGTTTCATGTAAGTGAAAGAAGGATTCGCCGTCTCAAACAGCGCGTGCATATCCCAGAACTCGGCCCAGCAGAGCTCGAAAGCCTCTTGCCAATCCGGTTTTTCAAGCGCGTAGAGCAGACCGTTCAAGCGGTGGTTCGCGCGATCCGCGCGGCCGATGAAGTTCAAACTGCTCGCGACCCTTTGGTGCGCGTCGCTGGTCGACACGGGCTTTTTGCCGTCTTCGATGAGCAGCACCGCGTGCTCGAGCCGCAGCTTCAGATTCACCGGCTCGGCGCCCTCGTGCCGCCAGAGCGCCCACGGCGTGAAGAACGAACGGCAGCTCGAACCCGATCCCTGACGCGACTCACGCGAGAGCTCGTCGGCGGAAATCGTGCCATGATGCGATTCCGCCAATCTTGCCGTGGCGAGCGTCAGCGCCGCGAAGCTCGAAGCCGAGCTGGCCAGACCGCAGTCCGACGGAAAGTTATTGGCCGAACGCAGAACGTAGTTGCCGGGCACGCCCCATTTGTCTTTCAAGCGGCCGAAGTGCCGTAAAAACTTATCGAGACCCACCGTGCCGAGCGTGATCGCGGGCAGCCCGGGCAACGGCTCCCAATAATCCGCGGTCGCGTCGATTTTTTCGATGGTCACGAAGGTGCGCAAATACTCCGGCGCGTAAGACAAAGACGAATTGGTCGGAAGATTCCCCGCCGTACTCGACTTGCCCATGTACTTGATCAGCGCGATGTTCGACGGCGCCGAAGCTTCAGCCCGCATTTCGCCCCTCTTTCAACCCCGCACTCAAATCGGCGCTCGAGGCCATGATTTCTAAACCGAGTGAATTCATCATCTGGCGCGCCTTCACCCGGGCTTCGATCGGTAACAATACCGTCAACATATCCGCGCCCATCGCGCCCGAACCCTTGGCCGCCCAGCACCAGTCCCGGGACTCAAACTGTTTGAGCCAATCCAACGTCGCCGGCGCTTGGAGCTCCAATTCCCTTAAGGCCAATCCGTAGCTCTTCACCGCTTGGGCGAAAACCTTGGCCGGACGGTGGCCGAAGCTGGCCGTCACGTCGCGCGCGGGCGCGACCAAATCTTCGAGTTTCGAGCGGTCGAGCGTCTGCAGGTGTTCGTGGGTCGGCATCTTGCGATCGGTGCGCACGATCAAAAAATCCATGTCGACATAGGGCCAATCGAACGCATGGGTTTCCGGCCCGCGCAAATCGACGCGCGAAACGCCGCCGGTGCCTTGCGCCAGCACATCGGCGCCGCTCCCCTGCCCATGGGTCAAAACTTGATAATCGTTCCAAGCGTCCCGCAAACAGAACTCGCCGCCTTGAAGCCTGGTCGTGAACGCGTGCGCGAGCAAAAACTGCGCGCCCGAGGCTCCCGCCCCGCCGCGGCCTTTATGCGGATCGTGAAACGCGATCTTCCAGCCGCGCCACACGGGTTCGCGTTGCCGGAGCCAACGACCCGCCGGCGAACTCTCGTGAAATCCGGTCACGCCGCCCGCGCCCGATTCCGCGCGCAAATGAAAGCGCGGGGCGGTGGTCAGCACCAAAGCCGGCCCGCCGTTCAAAACGGCGTACTCACCGCTCAAGAAAGTTTTGCTGGGAGCTGAAAATTCAAGGATCATGGCAACTCGCGAGTCTTTTGCGCCCTAAGCTCTTTCAGCACGTCGATCGCGTTGGATAAGGAAATGCGCTTATGGAGCGAAAGAATCTCTTCGAGGCGACGCTGCACGTAAGGCACCTCGCGCTCATTCGCGCCCGCGCCCAAAGTCAAATTTTTGATGTGCAACTTCATATGACCTTCGATGATCCCCACCGTGGTCAGGGCGCGCAGCGCGCCCAAGTTCTGCACCAAACCCACCGCCGCGCAAACGCGCGACAGCTCCTCGGCCGACTGAACCTTCATCATGCGCAGGCACATTTTGGCGGTCGGATGCAGCGTCGTCACGCCGCCCACCACGCCCAAGACCACCGGCGCTTCGAAAATTCCGGTCAACACGTTGCCCGAACGCGTCCAGCGCGTGATCGAGCGGTACTGCCCGGTTCGGGTGGCGAACGCGTGCACCCCGGCCTCGACCGCGCGCCAGTCATTGCCGGTCGCGATCAAGATCGGATCGATGCCGTTCAAGACGCCTTTGTTGTTGGTGGCCGCGCGATAGGGATCTTGCGCCGCGAACAGCGAAGCCTCTTCGATCCGCTCCATGAGTTCCGCATCAAGACCCAGCATCTCGACTTTCGCGCGCGTCAGGCGCGAGTCCACCAGATTCGAAAGAATGCACATCGTGACTTTTTCGCCGGTCACGGACTCGACATGCGTTTTTAAAAATTCACAAACCTGATTGATGATGTTGGCGCCCATGGCGTCGCATGGGTCCGCGTAAACGTGAAGCACGGCCATGTCGGCGCCGTCGCCGCGCGCGATCCGGCGCACTTCGACGCGCTTCACGCCTCCGCCACGGCGAACCAAGCCCGAGGCGACTTGCGCGTTGGCGAGCTCGACCCAGGCGTCCTCGTTGGCTTTCACGAGTTCCACAAAGCGGCCGTAGTCCTGAACTTTGGCGATCTGAATCTGTCCGATGATCTCGCGACCGATCATCTCTGTCGTTATGCTCCCGTGCTCGCGCACCCACTTGGCGGTTTTGCTGGCCGCGATGATCGAGGTCTCTTCGACCGCCATCGGGATCACGTAGAATTTGCCGTCGATTTCAAAATTGGTCGCGACACCTAACGGCAGGTGGAAAAAGCCGAGCGGATTTTCGATGAACTTCTCGGCCAGGTCGAACGGCACCTGGGCGCCGCCGCGCAGGAAGCGCACGTCTTCGGGAGTCAACGCGCCCATCTCGAGCAAGCGCTGCATGCGTTCCTCGCGATCGAGCTTCGAGAATCCCTGAAACTGCGTGTCTATTCCGCTCGCCATTGCCATGCCTTTTTCTTTTGCAAATCCAGGATGCTCTTCGCGCCGGTGCAGAAGAGCGCGGTCTTGAGTTCGAATTCGATGGTTTCCATTTTAAGGAGCAGATCACGCTCACTTTTGAGTGCCGCTTCCAATATCGGTTTAGCCAACCCCACGGCGCTCGCACCCATGGCGAGCAGTTTCGCGGCATCGACGCCGGTGCGCACACCGCCCGACGCCCA
>DAISHW010000317.1:0-3451 GCA_036822295.1 Bdellovibrionales bacterium
GGGTTCAAAGGCAACACGGTGAACAATACCTATAAGCCCGCGACCATGGAGACCGGGCACATCGCCCAAGTGCCGCTGCACATCAACGAAGGCGATATCCTTAAGATCAGCACGGAAGACGGGGCTTACGTCGAGCGCGTGAATCTGAAGTAAGCTCGACTCGCCGGACGTCGGGTCGAGTCGGGTCGGGTCGGGTCGACTTGAACGCGTCATATCAGGCCTCGCGGCGTGACGGAATACCTCCCACAATAATAAAGATAGGGCGGTCCGTCATGGAAACCATTAACGAATTGGAATTGCGCGATCTCTTGCTTCGTCGCCAAGCTCCCGCGGAGCTTTTGGCTTCGCTGCTTCGTCGCGCTTTGGACACCAAAGCGTCGTGGGAGGAGCGCCGCCCCTTTTGGATGTACCTTTATCTTTCCGGACATGAAGCGAGCGTCGCCCACGCGTTGAGCGAAGCTTTGCGCGAGCGCGAGCGCGTGCCCTTCGATCTGCTGATCGAGATGGTGGCCGCCGCCGGCGAGAAACCGCCGCCCTGGTTTTTCGAATCGCTCTTGAAGGGTCTGAAAAAACAAAGCTCCGGCGAATCCTTGTTCGCCGCCCGCTCTTTGGATTTCCTGGACAAGCGCTTGGCCGAAATGCGCTCCGAGATCGCCGATCAAAAGCGCGTCATGAAAGACAAAATGAAAGAGGGTTTGCTCGAGAAATTCTGGTTCTTGAACAACCAGCGCATGAGCGAGCAAGCCGGCCGCGTGCTTCGCCGGGTTCTGGAACTCTTCCCCGAGGACGAATCACTCCACGGGATGAAAAAGGATTTCGAGGAGCAACGCGCGCGCGAAGTGCTGGCCAATCATATTTCGAACTACGCCACGGGTTTGGAGCGCACGGCGACTCAGGCCAGTGACAGCGACAAAGAGATGCTGCGCAACTTCATGGCCAACGCCGAGAAGATCTGCCTGGAGCATCGCGAGATCGCCATGGACCTGGCCGTGGCGTTTTACTTCATGGAAGATTACGACCGCGCGCTCGAGATTTCGGCGTGGGCGCATCCTTCGCCGAGCCGCGATTGGCTGCGGGCGGAATTGTTGCTGTCGGCGCGCCGTTTCGTGGAAGCGCTCGAGCATCTGACCCAGCTCGAAGTGAAGTACATCGACGATCCCGAAACCACGTTCGCGGTCTCTTATCAGCGCGCCCAAGCGCTCAACGGTTTGGGTCAACAGGCTCAGGGACTGGAAATCATGCAAAGCATCGTGCGCGTGCGTCCGGGCTATCGTTCGGCCCACGCGCTGATTCTGGAATGGTCGGCCGGGGGCTCGTGGGAATGATTCGTCGCCGGCTCATTTCGCGCTTCGCCCTGCTCGGCGTTTTGAGCTTCGCGCTCGGCTTCAGCTACAACTATTACCTGCCGAAGGTCGAAGCCTATCTGCTCAAAGAGGTCGAGCGCCAAAGCCGCGCGCATTCCCCGGTGAAGATCGCGCCGGCGTCCTTGAAATTTCATCTGGTTCCGCTCGGCATCGTGTTGACCGACGTGCGCGTTGAACCCGAAGGCCAATCGGCGCGCTACTTCGCGCCCGCCACGCTGAAAACCGTGGGCGCGCGTTTGGCGATCCTGCCGTTGATCCGCGGCAAGGTGCGCTTGAGTCGCTTGTACGTGCAGGATTCGGAACTCAACCTGTTCTTGCGCGAGGATCTGTTCGAGAAAAAGCCGGCGCAGACCGAGCTCAGGTTCGACTTCGACCGGATCTACAATCTGCCGATCGACGAGATCGCTTTGGAGAACGTGCGCGTTCAAGCCAAGCTTGAACCGCAGAACGTCGTGTTCCGGGTGGATCAGCTCGATCTGCTCGTCGAGAACCGTTACCGCTCGCTGTTCGTGGAGCTGAACGCGCCCAAGACGCTTGTGAAGCCGAGCGGCCCCGTCGCCCCGCTCGACGTGCAATTGGAATTGCGGACGCTGATCGAGGCGCGCGAGGCGCAGATCTCGGCCTTCAAGCTGCGGGCGAACGAAAGCTTCGTCGTGGCCAGCGGCCGCGTGAACGGCGACTTCGAAACGGGACGCTTGGACAACGGCGCGTTCGACGCGCGCGCCAAGATGCGCCTGACCGACTTGAACATCTGGGAGCGCATTTTCTTCTTGAACCCCCGCCTGCCCGCCCTGCTTGGATTCGCCGAGACCGATTTGGCTTTAGAGGTGCGCGCGGGCAAGGCCATGCACTTGAGCGGCGAACTCACCGCCAAGGACTTCAAATTCGACAAGTTCTTCATCGGCGGCGTCGACGCGCGTTTTCAGTCGGACTTGAAGTCGCTGAAATCCGAACGCATCCTGGTGAGCAACGACGCGGGCGCGGCGCGCCTGAACAATTTGAAGATCGATTGGCGCGAAAAGCCGCGTGTCGAAGCCGAGGTCGTGGCCGAAAACGTGAACTTGAGCCGTCTGCTGCATCACCTGCACGTCAAGGAAGCTCCGGTGCTTCTGGTCGCCAGCGGCAAAGGCGTATGCGCCGGCGTCTTGCAGGATCCGATCGCCGTCGAGTGCGAGGCCACGATCACCGCTCCGCGTTTGCGCATCGACAGCGGCGAACCGAAGCACACCACGATCGTCGACACTGCGGATCTGCGCATCAAGGGCTCGGGCCGCCTGACGGACAAAGACTTCGCATGGAAAGCGACGGGCCAGCTCGGCAAAGGTTCGTCAGGCTCATCGGACGGCGTCGTGAATTTCGACACGGGCTTTAAAGCCAACTACCGCGCCGATCGCCTGCTCCTTTCCGACATCAAGAACCTGGCGAACCTGAAACTCGAGGGCGAAGGCGTCTTGAGCGGCCGGACCGAAGGCACGGCGAAGTGGGGCACGATCGACATGCACGTCGACGCCAAGGATTTCTGGCTCGAGGACTATCCGCTCGGCTCATTCAACACGGAGTTCTCGTACAAGGCCGCGCACCTGAATTTCAAAAACGCCGTCGGCCAATACGGGGTGAGCCGCTACAACGGCGACGTCGGCGTGGATCTGGCGCGCGACCGCATCAAGATTTCCCTGGCCGTGCCGTTCGCGGACTTGCGCGACGTTCAAGCCATGTTCCAGCGCAAGGTGGAGCTGCCGATACAGGTACAGGGCACCGGCACGGGACAAATCGAAGCCAACGGACCCTTCGCGTTCCGGCACATGAGCTACCAAGTGAAGTCGAGTTTCTTCCGGGGCGAGATCGCCAAAGAGACGTTCGACGGCCAGAAAATCCAGATCACCAAGTCCTCTGGCCTGGTCGACGTGAAAGGCCAGATCAACCCGGCGGGCGAGATTGACGCGGTCGCCGTCGCCCGCGGTTTGCGCTTGGAGCAATCCGAAAATGTCGTGGGCCTGGGCTTGGACCTGCAAGGCTTGGCCGACGTCACGATGCTGATTCGCGGACAGCTTCCGCGGCCGCGCATCGAACTCAACGGCCGCTTGTCG
>DAISHW010000318.1:0-3448 GCA_036822295.1 Bdellovibrionales bacterium
GCCAAGATCCTTGATCCCAAGCTCATCAGCTTGGCGGAAGAGGACATGACCATTTACCTCGAACAAGTGAAAGAGCCTCAAAAGCGTTGGGACATTTACCGCTACCACGGCGATGAGATCGCTTCGGCGCTTTTTTCCACCGGTCTTTACGACAAAGGCGTCAAGTTCAGTAAGCTGATGATTTCGCGCATGACCAGTCTGGACGTGTCGGTGCCCGAAAAAGAAGTCGACATGGCCGTGTTGCGCTATCAGCACGAACTCGCGCGTTATCAGCGCATTTTAGGTCTTTACCCGGCGGCAAAAGACGCGATTCGCACGGGACTCGCCTCTCCCGTTCTGGAACGAGTTCCTGAGCGTCACTTTTGGCTGAATGTCGAAGGCGCCGATCTTGAGGTTTATTTGGGGAATTACGCGGGCACGGAGAAGTATTTCGAGCAGGCGGCCGTTCTGGCAAAATCGCCGAACGCGTGGATCAACATGGGCTGGATCAACATTTTGAAATCGCACTCGGCGCGCTCCCAAGGTCAGCTCGCGCAAGCCGAAACGGACGCGCGTTCCGCGGTTGAACTGGCCGCGAAGCGCCCCGAGTATCCCGCCCTCAAAGTTTGGAGCGCACAAGCGCTGTCGATGGCTTTACGTCGCCAGGGAAAACTGACCGAGGCATTGGCGATCGCGCAAGCTTACGAAACCGACGCCAACAAGTACTTCTTGCCGGGGGATGCGTTCCGTTTCTGGCCGCTTTATGAATTACACGCCATTCGCGCGCTGGAGAAGTCGACCGCCGAGGTCAAAAAATATCGCGATCGAATCAACGTCGTATTGAAAGATCGAGACCTTGCCGTTTTATATAAGGATTTCCTGGATTTCTGGGAGCACTTGGCCAAGGGAAACTCGGCCCAAGCCAAACAGGCTCGCGAGAACGTGCTGAAGAGATATGGAAAGTTCCAACCCGACTATCTGGATTTAGCGGCAATCGAACTCAAATGATTTTCAAGTCAGGCGCTTGAGCGGGGCGCGCGTGACGCGCGCGGTGTGGGGCGCCTTTAAATCGAGTAAGCCGAAGCTATAGCTGAAGCCCGGCGACACCTTGGTGTAGTCGTAAATCTCGTGCTTAAACGCCAGTTCATTCCAAGCGTCGAAACCCTTCTTATCGCGGAAATGATAAATCCATTCGAAAGCCATCGGGCGGACGCGCACGGCTTCTTTCAACAGTTGGCCAGACTTGATGAAATCGTCGTTCATGGCCTGCACGATGTCTTCGCGCACCCATTGCCTGGTGATGCGATTGAACTCACGGTACGACATGGGGTACGGCAAATCGCAGCGTACCCGCTGAATGAAAGTCGCGCCAGGAACCGGGCGCGGGAATTCGCCTAAATTCAGCTTCTCGAGAATGACCTTAATAAAGCCATAGGAGGCCGCGCCCGAAAGCGCGCATGCCATCACCGAGGTCACCATCTGTCGCCGGTTCAATTCCATCCCACCCAGGCTAACATCGCCCCGGAACCGGGTACAATTAGACTTTAGTCTTGAAGTCCGCGTCGAGATTCGTATTTTGCAAACCATGCCAAATGGGAACTAAAATAAAAATATGTCCGCCATCCACAAGTTCAACTATTTTCTGCCGCGTGATGAACGTGTCGTCCTTATTGTGCCCCTAGTGGGATTGGTGATCGCCGGCGCTGCGGGCATGACCTTCTCGAGCTCCTTGAGCCTGGAAAAGGCCACCGTCACGTTCGTGCAGAACATATTCATGCTGCATTCGATTCATATCCTGTTCCCGCTGCTGATCTTATTCGTGCTGCCCAAAGGAAAAACGTTCTTGCAAGCCAAACTCTCACGTCCAGAAGCACGGCCATTTCGTCTTTCTGCCGGATTGGTTCTATCAGCCCTATTTGGATTGGCCGTCATCGCGGTCTCGAGCCGGGAGTCGTTGGGCGCCATCGACCACGTCAATCAAATATTCTTCCCATGGTTCTGGCTGTTGATTCCAAGCTTTCACGCCATGAGGCAAAGCATGGGATTCTCGTTGATCTTTTCGAAGTCCCTTGGACTCACGCGGTCCGCATCCGAAGTCTTACGAATTAAAGCCTTCGATCGAATGGAGCGCCGTCTACACTGGTCCATCATCGGCCTGACGCTCACCGCCTTCGTGGTGGGAAAAACAGAGCCTTTGAAATTGGGTTTATGCGTGATGGCCTTGTCCTGCGTCGCCTACCTACTATACCGAATTGCGCGCGAACCCATGTTCCGCTCCACTTACAAACTTGTGTTTGCACTGCGCTTCTTGCTTTGGCCGCTGGGGCCATACAGCCAAGTGGCAATGTGGACGATCGTGTTGACCCATAGCACCGAGTATCTGGCGCTTCTTCTGCGCTGCGCAGATCTTGATGGGGAAGCTCATGCGACCAGAAAGCGTCTATGGATCGCCGGAGGTTGCGGAGCGTTGGCGATCCTTACCTTTGCTTCAATCGATTTAATTTCAGATCTAAGCCAAAGGAGCTACGAGGATTTGTTCACCACAAATCTGGGACTCACCCTGCTCCTGGCGGTTTACCCGTTTCTGATCATGCTTCACTACGTCGTCGACGCAGTCATTTACCGCATGAGCGATCCCGACGTGGCCGCAAGTTTGGGAGGTTTAGTGATCGGCTTTCACCCGGCCGCGCGGAAGAATTTGACCAAGGCTGAGCGGACGCTCTAATCTTGGCCCATTCATGAAGCAATATCCCGTTTCGCTCCATTTAGGGGACATCGATCCGGAGTTCGCGCTCGAAAACGCGCGCTGGATACGTGACCATGTCCCATTGTTTGAAAAATCCAATGGCTCGGGAAAATTTTATCGCAATTATGAATCGACCCTGTTTTGGCATGACAGTGAGCAGCCTCTCATCAAAGCTTTTGTAAACGGGATTCGCGCAGGTCGTGAAAAGTTCATGGCGACTTATGAGAGGCCGCTTGAACTAACGATGATCAACCTCACATACGTCCGGGATGCCTCGGAAGAAATCTGCGTATGGCATCAAGACGGTTACTGGTGGACCGGTCAGTTCCATTTGACGATTTTAGGAAACGGAAACCTTCTGGTTCGCGACGGAAGTGTGACGATGCACATCCAAGCCGAGTCGGGATCGATTTGGTATCTCAACGGTACCGATTACCAACATAAAATCTTGAACTCATGGAAAGGTGAGCGTTTCGAGCTGTTGGCGCCGTGCAATTGCCGGGAAGACGCGGCCTTCCGGCGGTTTCCCGCCGTCACGGAAACAAAAGAGCGCTGGATCGATGCCACTCACCCCTCCATCAAATTCGACACCGCGCGCACGCTCGAATACATGCGTGAATCGTTCGCTCAAGGGCGGGCGAGCAGCAAGGTCGTGGCGGATTGGACTTCACTCGAGGAGTAGTCGGCGATCGCCATGTCTTCGGCGCGACGATATAACATTTC
>DAISHW010000319.1:0-2000 GCA_036822295.1 Bdellovibrionales bacterium
AACGACTGCAGAAAGCTATACACCGAATAGACCAGCCCCTTGTGCTCGCGGATCTTCTGATACATCCGCGACGTCACCCCGCCGCCCAGAAGATCGTTCACCACGAACGATTCAAAGCGATCCTTGGAGCGATACGAGCACGAGGGCAACCCCAGGAGCAAATGCGTCTGCTCACTGGGCCTTTCGATAAATTCCTGCACGCGGCGCAACCGCGGTGAGCGGCGCTTGCGCCGACCCACGCGCGAGGGAAGTTTGCCCATCACCTTATCGACCATCTCGACCACCTGATCGTGCTCGACGGGACCCGCGACGCTCACGACCAAGCGGGGGCCGCGAAACATGGCCTTGTAATGATCCACCAAATCCGAACGCTTCATCGCGGCCAAAGTTTCCTCTGTACCCAAGATGGGGATGCCCAGATCCTGGCCCTCGTAGGTCTTCTCTAAAAACATATCCAGGATGTATTCCTCCAGATTGTCTTTCGACATCTGGATCTCTTGAACGATGACCTCGCGCTCTTTTCTGAACTCTTCCATCGCGAGCCGGGCGCCCGTGCACAGATCGGTGAGCACATCCAAAGACAGCGCCAAATGCTCTTTCAAGGACGTCGCGTGGTAGCACGTGTATTCGCGCGAGGTATAAGCGTTCAGATCGCCGCCCACGGCGTCGAGCGACTTCGAGATCTCAAACGACGTCCGCTTGCGGGTCCCTTTGAACACCATATGCTCGACGAAATGCGTGAGTCCGCCGAGCTTGGGATTCTCGTGCCGGGTGCCGAGTTCGGCGAAGACGCCGACGCTCACCGCGCGCACGAAGGGATGACTTTCCGTCACCACGCGAATGCCGTTGTCCAAAACCGTTTTTTGAAAGATGGGCTTGTAGCTATAGACTTTCACAGATCCAGCGTAGGCCTATTCCCCCGACCCCGCAAATGAAAAGGCCCCGGGGTCCACCCAAGGCCTTTGACCTAAATCGAGCTGATGGCGGTTCGCCGAAGCGAACCGCCCATGCTGCTACTGCGGCGTGCTCGGACGATCCAGCAGCGCCTTGCGCGAGAGCTTGATGCGACCCGAACGGTCCACGTCGAGCACCTTCACTTCGATCGTATCGCCCTCGTTCAGGACGTCGGTGACGTTGCGGATGCGCTCGTGCGCGATTTCGGAAATATGCAGCAGGCCTGAGGTGTTCGGCAGAACTTCGACGAAGGCGCCGAAATCCATGATCTTGACCACTTTGCCTTTGTACACCTTGCCGACTTCGGCCTCGGCGCAAATGCCGTTGATGATCTCGATCGCGCGGGCCGCGGCCTTCGGGTCGGTCGAAGCGATATGAATCGTGCCGTCGTCCTCGATGTCGATCTTCACGCCGGTCTCTTCGATAATGCCTTTGATGACTTTACCGCCGGAGCCGATGACCTCGCGCACTTTCTCGGGCTTGATCTTGATGGTCTCGATGCGGGGAGCGTAGGGCGAAATCTCGCCGCGCGGTTGCGAAATCACCTTTTCCATTTCGTCCAAAATGTGATTGCGGCCGTCGTACGCCTGCTTCAGCGCCTGTTCCATGATGTCGAACGAGATCGAGTCGATCTTGATGTCCATCTGAAGCGACGTGACGCCTTTGCGCGTGCCCGCCACTTTGAAGTCCATATCGCCCAGGTGATCTTCATCCCCCAGGATATCCGACAGAACCGCGAAGCGCTTGCCGTCGGTGATCAGACCCATCGCGATACCCGCGACGTTGCCCTTGATCGGCACGCCGGCATCGAGCAAAGCGAGCGTCGAGGAGCAAACCGTTCCCATCGACGACGAACCGTTGGACTCCAAAACTTCCGACACGATACGGATCGTGTACGGGAATTTTTCGAAGTCCGGTAAAATCGCTTTCACCGCGCGTTCGGCCAGGAATCCGTGACCGATTTCGCGGCGGCTCTGACCGCCCATGCGCCCCACTTCGCCGACCGAGAACGGCGGGGAGATGTGATGCAGCATTAAATTCTTTCG
>DAISHW010000319.1:2089-3403 GCA_036822295.1 Bdellovibrionales bacterium
GTGCCGAGCGTCACCGTGCCGAGAACTTGGGTCTCGCCACGGGTGAACAGGCCTGAGCCGTGCGCGCGCGGGAGCATCGCCGTTTCGCACGTGATCTTGCGGATGTCCGTGGTCTTACGACCGTCGATACGCGCGCCGCCTTCGACCAGCACCATTTCGCGGCTGATGTTGTATTTCAGATCCTCGATCAGAGCTTTGAGTTCTTTTTCGCGTTTGGTTTTGAGTTTGTCGTCGGTGATCGGCGCGATGAACTTGGCTTTCGCTTCGTCCTTCGCCTTGGCGTAGGCCTCGTACCGCGCGTTCTTCTCGCGTTGGGCGAGCGCCGCCGTGATCAGCGGAGTCAGGAACGACTTCACCGGCGTCGAGAAATCGGCGTCGATGGTCGCGGCCGTGAACTCGCGCTTGGGCTTGGCGCCCGACTTCGTGCGCAGCTCGTCGATCATGTCGAACACGGTCTTCATCGCGTCGTGACCGAACTTGAGAGCGGCCAAGACATCCGATTCCGGAATGAATTTGGTTTCGCCCTCGACCATCAACAGACCGTTGCGGGTGCCCGCGACCGTGATGTTGACGTCCGAAGTCTCAAGCTCCGCGCTGGTCGGATTGGCTTTGAACTTGCCGCCCAAGCGCGCCACGACCACCGAGGCGGTCGGACCGTTGAACGGAATGTCGCTGACGTGCAACGCCGCCGAAGCGCCGATGCTCGCCAGAACGTCGATCGGGAACGTGCCGTCGAACGACAGCGTGGTCGCCACGACTTGCGTTTCGAAACGGTAGCCTTCAGGGAAGCACGGACGAATCGGGCGATCGATCAAACGCGCCGTCAGCGTCGCGTTGTTGGTCGGGCGGCCTTCGCGCTTGAAGTAGCCGCCCGGAATCTTACCGGTGGCGTAGAATTTTTCGGCGTACTCCACCGTCAGCGGGAAGAAGTCGACGTCTTTGGGGTCACGCGCCGAGACGGCCGTGACCAGCACCATGTTGTTGCCGCTCGAAACCAGAACCGAACCGTCGGCTTGTTTCGCGAGGCGACCGGTTTCGAGGGTGATCGTGCTGTCGCCCACTTTTCCGGTAACTGTGATTTTATTCATGTTGGCTCTTTCGTTATTTATTGTCGCTTATTTTCTTAGGCCTAAATCTTGGATGAGTTTCGCGTAACGGTCAGTATTTGTTTTCTTCAAATACGCCAAAAGTTTACGGCGGCGGTTCACCATCTGCACTAGACCGCGCTGCGAGTGCGTGTCGTTCTTGTGGGACTTGAAGTGACCCGTGAGCTCTTGAATGCGTCCGGTCAACAGCGCGACTTGCACTTCGCAC
>DAISHW010000320.1:0-271 GCA_036822295.1 Bdellovibrionales bacterium
CGAGAGGCTGCTCGAAACTTACCTGACCTACGCCCCCCGCGGATTGAACTCATTTCTGCGCGCCATGCCGATTTGGCTGAACGGTAAATTAAATCTGCGCGGCACGCTCAAACGCGAATTCCGCGCGCATTTCAAGACCGTGCCGCGCATTTTATTCAGCGAACACCATCTCTCGCACGCGGCTTCGGCGTTTTACCCTTCACCCTTTGAAGAGGCCGCGGTCTTGTGCCTGGACGGCGTCGGCGAATGGGCAACGACGACCGCGTGGCTC
>DAISHW010000320.1:281-3391 GCA_036822295.1 Bdellovibrionales bacterium
GACAAACTCGATCCGCTCTGGCAGATCCGCTTTCCGCATTCCTTGGGTTTGCTTTACTCGGCATTCACGGCGTTCTGCGGCTTCAAGGTCAATTCGGGCGAATACAAACTGATGGGCGCGGCGCCTTACGGCAAGCCGATCTATCAAAGTCTTATCGAGCGAGAGCTGATCGATATCAAAGAAGACGGAAGCTTCCGTCTGAACATGAAGTACTTCGACTTCGCCGCGGGCCTACGCATGTACAACCGAAAATTCGAGGCCCTGTTCGGATTCCCGCCACGCGTTCCCGAGACGCGACTGCGCGAAGTCG
Source organism: Bdellovibrionales bacterium (assembly GCA_036822295.1). Classification (GTDB taxonomy): domain Bacteria; phylum Bdellovibrionota; class Bdellovibrionia; order Bdellovibrionales; family UBA1609; genus JALHOQ01. Next base: position 592 of record DAISHW010000320.1, read on the forward strand.
ACTTCGATCTGGCGGCTTCGGTGCAGGCCACCACCGAAAAGGCGATGCTGCGTTTAGCGCGAGCGCTCCGTGAACGCACCGGGATGAAGAACCTGTGCCTGGCCGGCGGAGTGGCGTTGAACTGCGTCGCCAACGGAAAAATCGCGCGCGAAGGGATCTTCGATTCCATTTGGGTGCAACCGGCCGCGGGCGACGCCGGCGGCGCGCTGGGCGCCGCGCTCGCGGCCCACCACTTGCATTTTCGTGAACCGCGCCAGGTCCAAAAGACCGACGGAATGCACGGCGCTTTGCTCGGCGATCACTTTGAGGACACGGACATCGAAAGCGTCTTGCGCGCCTCGGGGGTGAAATATCGGCAATACGCGGACCCGCGCGATTTGCTTGACGCTTGCTCCGAGTTGTTGGCCCAAAACAACGTGCTGGGCTGGTTTCAAAATCGAATGGAGTACGGTCCCCGCGCGCTGGGCTCCCGTTCGATACTCGCCGATCCCCGCGGGGCGAAGATGCGGGCGCAGCTGAATCTGAAAATCAAATTCCGCGAAACCTTTCGCCCCTTCGCCCCCATCGTCATGCGCGAGCATGTGAACGAATACTTCGAGTTCCAAAACGAGAGCCCCTATATGCTCGTGGTGGCGAACGTACGCGAGTCGCGCCCCCAAGACATTCCCGCCGTCACTCACGTCGACGGTTCGGCGCGCCTGCAGACCGTCGATCCAAGCCGGCACCCGCGCTTGCACGCGCTGCTCGAGTCTTTCCGCGCGCGGACCGGCTGCCCGGTGTTGATCAATACTTCGTTCAATGTGCGCGGCGAACCGATCGTGCACACCCCGGCCGAGGCCCTTAACGGCTTCAGAAATACCGAGATGGACGCGCTCTGCATAGGTTCTTTCCTGATCACCAAAGCCGACAACCCCGGATTCGCGAATCCCGAATGGAGAAAAAGCTTTGAATTGGATTAAGGAACTCTTCGCGATCCCGCGCCCGTCCGCGCCGACGCCACGGCAAGCCCTGATGTTCGCGGTCGTGAGCGGGGCCGTCATCGGCTACTCGCTGAGCCGCCACTTCGAATGGCGGCAAGCGGCGACCGCCGGCTTGGGTTTGGCCGTGGTTTTGATTCTTATGCGCGCGTTCACCATCCGCGCCCTGCACGTTTTGGTGACGGCCGCGCATTTCGTCATCCATGCGGTCGCTCTATTTCTGCTCACGCTATTCTATTTCTCTGTGCTCACGGGCGTGGGGATGCTGAAGCGGATTGTTTCTAAACCCGGTTTAGACCTAAACTGGGATAAGAACCTTCAAACTTATACGGAACCGGCCGACGAGCTTAAGGGCGGCTTCATGGAAAGGCCGTACTGATGGAACTGATAAAAGATTTCCTGGGATTCATGCGCCACCGCAAACGCTATTGGCTCCTGCCGATCGTTTTGAGCCTGTTGATCCTGGCGCTTCTGATTCTAACAGCCCAAGGCGGCAGCGTCGCGATGATTTACACGATTTTCTAAGTGCGCAGATTCATCTTCTACGCCATTGCGGCAGGCGGCGTTTTGAGCTTCTGGCTTTGCCTGGAATGGCCCGGGATTTTCAATCGCGACTCGCACTCGGATCTGAACCGCGCGATCGCGGGCCAAGTTCACTACTGGCGTTCCTATTTGTACAACGCCTATCTGCGCGGACTCGTATCCATTTCCGGTGAGCCCGCGCTCATAACCATCGTTCAATGCGTGATCGTCGCGGTCATTTTTTCCGCGCTCGCCGTCCGACTTCACAAACGAGCGCCGCGCGCCACGCCGTGGAGCATGGCCATTTTACTTCTATGCCCGCTCAATGGTCTTTTCGCGGTCCATGTAAACCGGGACACTCTGATGGCCTGGCTTTGCGCTTGGGCCGCGGTCGAACTGTTTCTGATCCTGAAATCTATACGCTTGGAGTGGAGCGGAATACTCCGGTGTACGGCGCTCGCCACGACATGCGCGGCATTGCGCGGGGAAAACCTTGTCCTGCCCTTGATGCTCCTTTTCATCCTGGGCTGGCATTACCGACATAAGCCCGCTGTGACTGTCCGAATCGCGGGTGTCATCATGGTGACCCTGTCGTTTTTCTTTTTCATTCTGCCCCCGCTCGTCGGCGCCGAAACAAAGCAGATACTCCCTTACGCCGCGAACCGCGAGGGCCAAGAGTACCGAGCGGAATTCATCATGAGTCCGCTTCGCCAGGTCATTTTATCGCTACCGCTTGCGGAACGCGAGAAGGCGATCTCTCCGGAATTTTTGCACAATATCTTTAAACCCCAGGACCTACTCGCCGTGGGCTCGCCGCTCAGGGCGTTTCTTCTGATGTCCCGAGCCAACAGCGAAGCTTCAATTGAAGATTGGGTTATGTTCCGAAAGAACGCGCATCAGCTTCTCGCGCTTCACCCGTGGACCGTTTTGAAGAACCGCGTGGAGATGTTCAAAGCCAACGTCGGCTTCAGTTCGGAGACTTATTATCTGCACGATTTTCGCCCCAAGGACAGCGTCTGGCCGGCCGCGCGGAATTGGTTACGGGCGGGACTTGAGCCCGATCAGCCTTGGCGGATGCTCTACGCCTCTTTGCTCCTGCCTTTTGCGATGCTAGGTTTTGTGTTCTTGAATTGGAAGAGATACCCGGCCGCCGCATGTGCCGCGACATTCGGGATTTGCCGGCTGATCCCGCTTTTTCTTGCCAGTCCGGCGCCTCATTTCAGCTATGTCTATAGCGTGTTTCTTTTAGAACTCATTTCAAAACTTGATTTTTCTTCGTAAGATATTCGCCACTTACGTTC
>DAISHW010000321.1:0-3121 GCA_036822295.1 Bdellovibrionales bacterium
GATATCGCGGGCGTGAGTTTTTGGAACTCGGTCGTAAGGATATTGAGATTCTTCACGATCATGCCGAGCTGGCGGCCCAGGTCCGGCACCTCTTTGTTGAACGAGGGCAAGGCTCTTTGCAGCTCCGTGCTCACTTCCGCCAAGTTGTTCACGATGACTTCGGCGCGCTGTTTCTTGTTCGCGACCGTGGCGATTTTCGAAACTTCCAGGGACATGACGTTCAGATTCTCGACCAACGGATTCAAACGGTCGAGCATTTGCACGAGCCCGTGCGTGCGTTTGGGGTCCGAGAAGGCCTTGCCAACGATGCGCAGCGAATCGGCCAAATGATCGAAGCTGGACAACACCGCGGTCATCTTCTTGCCGCTCAGTAAATCCATCACATCGGTCGACGCGACGGTCGGAATGACGCCGCCCGCGCCGACGAGTTCGGCCTGCTCCGAGCCGACCGAGATATCCAAAACTTTGTCGGATAGGATGAACGGCCGGAACATATGGACGTTCGAATCCGCGCGGATCTTAGGAGCGAACTTTTCCAGGATCTCGAAGCGCACCATCACACGGTCGTTGCTTTCCAGCTCGACGGCCGTGACTTGGCCCACGCGCAGGCCCGCGATCTGAACGGCCGTTCCGGCGTGAATGCCGTCGGCGCTTTCCAGCTCGGTCGCGTAATTCACTTTGCTGGCGAGCCAACCGTTCTTCACCGCGATCGCGACGAAGCCCACGACGCAAGAAAGTATCGCGATTCCCACGAACATTCCCGCCACCCGCTCATATTTGTTAAAGCGAATCCTCATCTTCAGGCCCCCGCCCGAGTCGTAAACCAATCGCCGGAAATCAGCAGTTCTTCCGCTTTCAACCGGTCCGCCAACACCGGACTCTCGGACGTGAAGAACACGTGCTTGAGCCCTCGGGTGGCAAATGCCTCTTCGACAAAATAGATCAAATCATTGAGGTTATCTTCTTTAAGACCCGTCATCGCATCGTCCAAAAACACGACCTGCGGCCAGTGGATGAAGGCGCGGATCACGCAGGTGAGCTTACGCTGCGACCCTGAAACCGCGAACGGCCGCGAGCCGCGACTTTGGCCCATGCCGAAAATCTCGACGACCTGCTCGATACGTTCCGCGATCTCGGACTCGTCGATGAATTTATGGTAACGCAAAGGCAGCGCCAGGTTCTCGAAGATGGTCATGTTGTTGATCAAGCCGCCCATGTCGAAGCCGTAGCCCATGCTCAAACGGTAAGGCAGGAAGTCCTCGAAGCTCATTTGGCCCACGTCTTCGCCGTTGATCAAATAGCGGCCGTCGGTCGGGCTCATCAGCCCCGCAAGAAGGCGCAAGAGCGTGCTCTTGCCACGGCCGCCGGGCGAACGAACCCAAATCGCGCGCGACTTCGGCAGTTCGATAGAGATATTTTCGAACAACAGCCCCGCTCTCTCGAAGCCGAAACTCATGTTTTCGAGCACCATCGAATGGATCTGCTTGCGTCTCATCAGTGCACCACGCCCATGGCGACCAGGCGGCCCAGATAGAACAGAATCGTCACGGTCATGTTGAAAATAACGACGTAAATCACGCTGTTAACGACCGCTTTGGTCGTGACCTGCGGCACTTCATGCGGGCTTTGCTTCACTAAAAACCCTTGATAACAGCAGATCATGAAAATGATCAGGCCGCTGAACGTGTTTTTCAGGAAGAACAACCCCACGTCCGCGCTCGAAAACGCGCGCGCCAGCGAGTCGCCGTAAAAAGAAAACGGCAGGTCGTGAAGCAGCGAGGTCACGAAGTAGCCGCCCATGCACGCGACGAGCACGAAGTAAACGGCCAGGCAAACGACGCTCACCACTCCGCCCATCAAGCGCGGGAACACCACGTACGACAAGGGGTGAATGCCCATGGCCTCAAGGGCCTCGATTTCGCGGTTCACGCGCATGTTGCCGATGTCGCTGGCCACCGCCGTGCCCGACCGCGCGATCACGATCAGCGCGGTCAGAAGCGGCGCGAGTTCGCGAACGATGATCGCCACGATCAGATCGCCCAAAATCGCTCCGCCCCCCAGCAAACTCAAATTGGTGGACGACTGCAAGATCACGACGCTGCCCGAAGCCAGCGCCAAAACCGAGATCAGCGGCAACGCTTGAAATCCGGTGAAGTAAATCTGCGCGGAAACGACCGTGAAGATCGAGCGCAGCCCTTGCGCCTGATCGAAGAACGCCGCGCGAATCGAAAGATAAATCATGAGCAACACTTCCAACGTGTACTCGATGGGGTTGAGTACCCAGCGGCCCATGCTTTCCAACGATGCGTGAAGGCTCTTGACGCTCATGAGTGCTTATCGGAAATCAGTACGCCCAGAGTGAGTAGAAAAGGGATTTCAGGACCTCGGATGTCAGGTCTTGAGACCGGGGCGGGATCACGCCTGATGACACTCCGCGAGTCAGGATCAAGATCTCCGGAGGGTACACCTGCCGGAAGGTCCTGTACGCGCGCCGCATATGCAAGTGCGAGGTGATAAGCACCAGGCTGCGGCAGCGCATGGCCTCGACCAACGGAAGACTCTGCTGGGCGTTCCCGTAAGTCGTGCCGCTGCGCCTTTCGAGCACCACGTCTTCGGCGCGCAGCTCACCATAGTAAGGCCACTGCGGGAATATCTCGCGTAACGTGGCGCGCGGATTCACGCCCGAGATGATCAGTTTATGAATTTGCCCTTGAGCCAAGAGATCGAAACCTTCGCGCACCCGCCCGGGACCGCCGGTCAAAACGACGCCGCAGTCGGCCTTATGATCTTCGGTCCACGCGGAAATGGGCTCGCCGGCCACGAGTCGTTTCTCTCGGTTCAAAACCCCGCCCGAGAGAACCAAAAGCGCGACAATTGCCCCGAGAATCCACCAACGTTTCATCCGCGTTCGGCTAAGACTTCGATCTCCACATGAACGCCTTTAGGCAGCCCCGCGACGGCGACGGTCGAACGCGCCGGCGGCTGCTCGGTGAAGTAGCGCGAGTAGACTTCATTCACCGTCGTGAAATCGTTCATGTTGGTCAGATAGATCGTGGTCTTGACCACGTTGTTGAAATCCAATCCGGCGGCGTCGAGCACGGCGCGGATATTCTCCATCACC
>DAISHW010000321.1:3142-3355 GCA_036822295.1 Bdellovibrionales bacterium
ATAGGCCCGGTGAACACCGCGTTGGATTTCGGATCGATGGCGATCTGACCCGAGCAGAACAAGAATCCGCCCGCCTCTACCGCTTGGGAATAAGGGCCGACCGGCGCGGGCGCTTTGTCGCTACGAATGATTGTCTTCATGAACACTCCTTAGAAATAAAAGATGATCCCGGCTTTCAACGGATGATCGCCGATCGTGCAAAAACGAACTTCG
>DAISHW010000322.1:0-2065 GCA_036822295.1 Bdellovibrionales bacterium
CGACCACACGACCGAGGTCGCCAAGGAGTCCATGCGCCTGAACGTCGCGAGCTTCCCGACCGGCGAATACAAATTGTCGGACAGCCCCGACGCCCGGCTCGTGATCGCCGGCGCCAAAGGCGGCAGCCAACTCGTGGCCGCTCTCGTGAACAGCGAGATCACCCTGGACATCAAGAACCAATTCTCGGATGTGCGCTACGGCTTCAACTCGAAGAGCAAACAGGTCGAGCAGATCATCCAGAGCGTGCTGGCCGGCATCCCCACGGTCACGGTCAACGCGCAGGTGCGCGGCTCGCTCGAGGATTTTTCGCTGCACATTCAATCGAACTTGGGCGATGAACTGGCCAAAGGGTTCCAGGCGCAGCTGAAAGCCAAGCTCGCCGAGGCCGAAGCGGGCCTTCGCAAACTCGTCGACGAACGCATCGGCAAAGAGAAAGACAAACTCAAAGTCGAGATGGACAAGGTCGCCGGCGACATCTCGAAATCCTTGGGCGTGAAGAAATCCGAAGTGGACAAAGTCTTGGCCGACGCCAAAGCCCACGTCGACGGCAGCAAAGGCAAAGGTCAGAACAAGAAGCTCGAAGAAGAGGGCAAGAAACTTCTGAAAGGCCTGTTCAAGTAAGGCGCATGAATCTTTTCACCCTGCGCGTGATCGAAGCCATCAAAAAAGTCCCGCGCGGCAAAGTCGCGACCTATCAACAGATCGCGGGGCTGGCGGGCAAAGAACACGCCAGCCGCGCGGTCAGTTGGATCCTGAATTCCTCGACGAAGAAACACGCGCTGCCCTGGCAACGTATCGTCAGCAAAAAAGGCGGGGTGGCCTTTAAGCCGGGAACTTACCATTTCCGCATGCAGGCGCGCTTGCTGAAAGCCGAGGGCGTTACGGTCGATCCGAAAACCGGCGCCATCGATATGAAGCGCTTCCAGCTGAAAACGCGTAAAAAGCGCTCCCGACGCCCGACCCCCAAGATGTTCGGCTAACCGGACTTTACGGTTCGAACGTCAAAACGGTAGCCTTATCAAAGGAGGCCCCATGCGCTTGATTCCAGCCCTCGCCGCCACGTTTCTGTTCTTGGGTTGCTCGAGTTCCGACACCCCAGGCGCCAACTCTCCACGGCCGTTCACCAACGCCTGCTCGCTCGAGGGCAAGTGGTCCCGCTGCTCCGACAACGGCGGCGGAGGTTCGGGTCTGGTCACCCTGACGGTCACCGGAAATCAGCTCTTTGAGACCATCGAGAACTTCAGCGGAAACACCGCTTGCCAGGGCGCCCCCGATCCCGGCGCCATGGCCTTCAACGCCGAAATCACGCTCGCTGAAATCGGCGCAAGCACGCACATCAGCGGCGGCACGGACGCCGAACTCAAACCCGACGTCGACCTGTTCGGCTGCGGCGCCAACCAACCGGCCTACACCGTGCTGAAATTCGCCGACGATTGCCGGAGCTTCCAAACGACCCAAACGCCGCCGTCTTGCGATCCCAATAACCGCGGCAACGCGATCGATCCCGCGCCCTTCGCGAAACAATAGAATCACTCGGCCCGCAGCCGAGTGTCGCTTTTGAACCTTGCCCGGGCAAGGTAGCTAGTTTTTCAATTCACCTTTAAGCACGGCCTCGAAGAACTCGAGCGCCTGCGGCGTGTCCCAAGACGTCTCGCCCGCGATCTTGCGCACGAGTTTGCGCTCCGGCGACAAGATGTAAGTTTCCGGCAAAACGTCCGTTCCGAACAGCGGACTGGTCGTCCGCTCCTTGTCCCAAACGATCACGAAATTCTCGGGCGTACCGCCGAAAGCCTTCACGAACGTCTCGATGTCCTCTTTGTTTTTGTCGTACGACACCGCCAAGACGACGAGCTTGCCGCTCATCTTCTTCACCAGATTCTGCAGCGAAGGGAACTCCTTCACGCACGGCGCGCACCAGGTCGCCCAGATGTTCACCAAGACGATTTTGCCGGCGAACTGGCTCAACGACACGTCCGCGCCCGACAGGTCCTTCAACGTGAAATCCGGAACCCCGTCGCGCTCCAGATCGTTGAGCTTCATCGTGGTGGCCGGAGCGGCGGCGGC
>DAISHW010000322.1:2075-3339 GCA_036822295.1 Bdellovibrionales bacterium
GCCGTCAAGAACTCCCAATAGCGATAAAGCGGCACGCTCAAAACACCCGCCACGATCACCATCGCCCATAATCCGCGCCAACTCCACATGCGCCAAATATACCGTTTGCCGGCCGATCGTGCTAGCTCTGGACGTCCATGAACGTCGCAAATCTGTGTATTTCCACCGCCTGGGGCGGCCTTGAAATGTCGTCGGTCAAAATGACCCGCCTGTTTCACCAGGCCGGGCACCGCTCGATCGAAATCTGCCAACCCGACACGCCCATTCATAAAGCGCTCCTTGAGCAGGGGCTTCAGGCGCGCACCGTCACGGCCGGCAAATACTTCTCGCCCCCGGCGACGCGCTTTATCCGCCAGCAGCTGATCGACCAGCAAATCGAAGCGTTGTTTCTGCACTCGATGCGCGACATTTGGATCGCCCGCCCCGCGCTGATCGGCCTGCCCCATATCCGCTTCTTCGGCTTCGCGCGCATGTTCTTCAAAAACATCTCGAAGAAAGATCTGTTACACGCCTGGCTCTACCGCCGCCTCGATCGGATGATCGCGCTAAGCCACATCCAAAAAGGTTTTCTGGCCGACTGCCTGCCCGTGGACAAATTCGAGATCATCCCGAATGGCGTCGATACCGAACGCTTCCAACCCCGACCGCGCCGCGACGACATTCGTAAAAGCTGGGGCGTGAGGCCCGAAAATTTCTTGTTCGGCTTAATCGGCCGCTTGGATCGCCAAAAGGGTTCGCTCGAATTCGTGCAGGCCGCGGCAGAGATCTTGAAAACCCATCCGCAGGCCCGCTTCGCGCTCGTCGGCGGCAACACGATCGGCGAAGGCGATTTCGACCGCGAGATCCGCGCCCTTCTCACCTCCCACGGCCTGGGCACCCAAGTCGTGCTCACGGAGTTCCGCAAAGACATTCCCGACGTGATGAACGCGCTCGATGTCTTTGTCATGCCGTCCTACGAGGAGAACTTCGCCAACGTGCTGCTCGAAGCCCTGGCTTCGGGCCTGCCCGTCATAGGCACCGACTCCGGCGGCACGCCTGAAATCCTGGATCGCGGCGAAACCGGCCTGCTCTGCGCGCCGCAGTCCTTTGCCTCGCTCGCCGAAGCCATGCGCCGCCTGCTCGACGATCCCGAACTCACCCAAGTTCTGCGCCGGAGAGCCCGCGCCAAGGCCGAGCGGGAATACGATATGCGCAAGGTCTTCGCGCGCATCGAGACACTGGCCCAAGGCAAATTCGCGTAGACCGCGCGCCATTTTCCGGCGAT
>DAISHW010000323.1:0-3335 GCA_036822295.1 Bdellovibrionales bacterium
CAGATCCTCACCGTCCACCATATGATCGAGACTCACCTTGCACGGTCCGACCCACGCGACGATCGAGTCGCCAAGAAGGCCGTGCTTCAGGTAGGAGCGCAGCGAGACGAGCTGTGATCCGTCGTAGATCTCGGCCGTATCTATAAATTTTGTTTTCAATTGAAACCTCCGTTGGCGGCCATCGCGCGCCGGAAACGCTGGCACGATTCGCACTGCCCGCACCACTCGGCGCCGCCCAGATAGCACGGCCATAATTCCTTTAGCGGCACGCCGATCTTCTTCGACTCGGCCACGATTTCGGTCTTACGCAAATCGGTGGAAAAGCACTTCACGCGGACATGCCGGGAGGTCGAATAAGTGAAGGCTTTATCGAGCGCGGTCATGAAATCCGGGCCGTTGTCGGGAAAGGTCGCCGCTTCCTCGGCGTTGAAACCGGGAATGACGAAATCGCAGCTTAAACCCTCGGCGAAGCCCGCGGCGATATTAAGGAAAATGCCGTTTCTATTCGGCACCCACACGGCTTGGGCCGTCCGCGCGGACACCTTCATGTCGTCGATCGCGACATCACTGGCCACCGGCACGTTCATGTCACCGACCAATGCCGTCTGGGTGAAGTCTTTAAACCAGGTGAGATCGATGACCTTATGGGGGATTTTCAAGCCATCCGCCAGGCGCGCGGCCCGTTCGGCTTCGCGCGCGGCGGCTCTTTGACCGTACTGAAACGTCAAGGCCAGCCGAACTTCGAGTTCTTGGCTGGCCTTGTAGAGATTGAACGCCGAATCGAGTCCCGCCGACAGCAGGACCACGGCGGAGGCTTTAGGCATCTAATTTTTTCGTTCGCCGCTTGCTCGTCGTGCGAGCGGGCTTCTTCGCGCCTTTCCTGGCGGTCTTGATTGTCTTCTTCTTTGTTTTAGCCGACGGCTTCGCCGCGGCCGCGACCGGCGGCGCAGAAACGAGCGAACCGCGGATCACGCGCGCGCGCTCCAAAACACTCTGCGCGAGTCCGCGAACGAACCCGGCGTTCCAGCGAATCACTTGCGAAAAATCAGTCATCCCACCCTCCCATCAAGCGGTTTGTAATGAACGCTTCTTAGCCGCGTTCTTCTGGTAATAATCGGCGACCAACATCAGCGGCGTCGCGACGTAAATCGTCGAGTACGCGCCCAAGAACATACCGATCATCATCGCGCGGGCGAACTCATAGATCGCGCCGTCGGCGAAGAAAAACATCGAAGACACGGTCAAGTACGTCGTGATGTAAGTCAGAATCGTACGCGACAGGGTTTCGTTGATCGAGCGGTTCGAGACCCAGTAAAGGTCCTTGTCCCGGTGAATCGGTATGTTTTCCCGGATCCTGTCGAAGATCACGATCGTGTCGTTCAGCGAATAACCGATGATGGTCAACACCGCCGCGAGCGTCTGGGTGGTGAACTCCCAACCGCAGAGCGAGTAGATACCGACCGTGATGATCGCATCGTGGAACAAACAAAACACGGCGGCCGGCGCATAACGATAATCGAAGCGCAGACCCACGTAGATCAAGATGAGAAGCAAACAGTAAAAGCCGGCCAAAATCCCGTTGCGTTTCAACTCCGCGCCGACTTGCGGACCGACCGTATCGACACGGCGGACCGTGGCTCCGTCTTGCCCGAACTTGGCGGCCAGGCCGGTCTTCACTTTTTCGACGGTCTGGGTGATGAACGTGTTGGCTTCCTCGTCCGTCTCGCCTTTGGTTTCCAAGTGGATCAGGTACTCGTTGTCTTTGCCGAGCGCTTGCACGTTGGCGTTGGCAAAGCCTTCGGCCGCCATAAACTCACGCACCTGGCCCGCATCGACGCCCTGGTTGAACTGCACCTGCATCTCGATACCGCCGGCGAAATCGACGCCGTAATTCAGTCCACGTGACGCGATCAGGATCAACGCCAACACCGTCAGGGCGACCGACGCGATGGTGATGTATTTGGCCACGCCCAGGAAGTCGAATCGGCCCCAGCTGTTTTTATTTAATACTGCAGTCATCGTCCGTATCCTTAGATCTTAAGAGTTTTGATCTTGAACGTGTTAACCATCAAATCAAGCAAGTAGTGGGTCACGAATACCGCGGTGATCATCGTGGTGATGATACCTGCGATCAAGGTCACGCCGAATCCCCGCACCGCGCCCGAACCGAAGTAAATCAGCACGGCGGCCGCAATCGCGTTCGTCACGTTCGAGTCGAAAATCGCCGAGAAGGCATTGTCAAAACCGTCTTTGATCGCGGTCTTCATGCTTACGCCGCGCGCGAGTTCCTCTTTGATCCTCTCGAAGATAATGACGTTCGCGTCGACCGCCATTCCCATGGTCAGAGTGATCCCCGCGATACCGGGAAGAGTCAGCGTCGCCCCGAGCGCGCTCAGAATCGCCAAAAGACTCAGCACGTTGATGCCCAAGCAGAACGCCGCGACCACGCCGACCATTTTGTAATAGATGATCACGAAGATCACGACCAGGAGCAGACCGATCATACCGGCGCGCTTACCCTTTTCGATCGAGTCCGCGCCGAGCGACGGACCCACAGAGCGCTCTTCCATCTGCTGGAGGGCGGCAGGCAATGCCCCCGCGCGGAGCGCCGTCGCGATCAGCGTGCCTTCTTTTTGGGCCTCGTCATGGCCGCGTTGACCGAGCGAGATCTGGCCTTCGCCATCGATACGCTCTTGAATATTCGGGGCCGAGAAGATGACTTCGTCGAGCACGATCGCCAGCTGGCGGTTCACATTCTTCGAAGTCACATCCGAAAATTTGCGGCGACCTTCGGAACCGAAGCGGAAGCTGACTTTCGGCTCACCGTATTGACCGAACGACATAAACGCGTCTTCGAGCTGGTCGCCCGAAATATCGGTGTCCGTGCGCAGCACGTAGCCGATCTTACCGGCATCCATCGAAACCGCGTTCGGCGCTTTCTCAAACGCGATCATCGTGTTGGGCGGAAGTTTCGGCTTCAGGATCTCGTTCATCTTGCGCACGTACTGCGCGTAAGTGACGCCTTCCTTAGTCAGGCTCAGGTCGTTGGCCTTTTCGGCCTCGGCCACCATCTCCTGAATCTTGTCGGCGGGCATGGTCGTGTCGACCAGGCGGAAATCCAGGCGCGCGGTTTTATTGATCAGCTCCTTCGCGCGGGCCGGATCCGTGATCCCCGGCAACTGCACAAGGATGCGGTCGGTGCCTTGAGCGGCGATGATCGGCTCGGCCACGCCGAACTCGTCGACGCGGTTACGAATCCCCTCGATCGCCTGGTTGACCACCTGCTCGCGATACTGGGTCAAAACGGCGTCGTAGTATTTCGCTTCGACGACATT
>DAISHW010000324.1:0-3332 GCA_036822295.1 Bdellovibrionales bacterium
GGCTTGGTCGACGTCACGGATTTGCTGGTGGTCGACACCCCCGATGCCTTGTTGGTCGCGCGCAAAGGCTCTTCGCAGAAAGTCAAGGAGCTGGTCGACACGATGAAAGAGGCCGGCCAGATCGAAGCGACCGAGCATCCGTTCGAAACCAGGCCGTGGGGCGGGTTTGTCGTTTTGGCCGACCAGCGCGAGTTCAAAGCCAAGAAAATCACCATCGATCCCGGGGGACAGCTGTCGTATCAGAGTCACACCAAACGCGCCGAACACTGGGTGATCATCTCGGGCACGGCCGAATTCACCCTTAACGACGCGAAACGCATCGTGAAGCCGGGCGAGTCGGTGTACGTGCCGATCGGCGCGAAACATCGCATGCGCAACCCCGGTGACGAACCTTTGATTTTCGTGGAAGTGCAAACCGGTTCGTATTTCGGCGAGGACGACATTCGCCGATTTGAAGACGATTACAATCGCCCCGTGGCGCCGAAATAGGAATGTATGCTCGACTTGGATGAATTGGCGGAGCGTCGCGCCCGCGATCTGAATCAATCTCCGGAATCTTGGCGTCAGGCCGTGTGGACCGATTCGTTTCAAAAAATGTCGGCCAACATGAGCGACGGCGAAGTCGAATCGGTGATCACGGGGGCCGCCTCGGCGGAGCGTTTGAACGAAATCGCCGGTGAATGGATGAAGCGCAAACCGGAGTCGTCCACTTGAGCTACTTCACGGAAATGATCGCCGAACTCGTGCTGGTCTTGAAGAGCTGGGACGTCCTGAAGCAAATGGTGTCGACGCTGGTTTTGGCGCTGGCGTTCTTCGTGTTCCGCTGGGCGACGATCCTGACCATTCGCCGCTGGAACGCGCCGTCGGGGGACGAGAAGCGGCGCTGGATCATTCAGATCAAGAACATGAGCCTGATCATCTTGGCGGCGGGACTCTTCGGTATCTGGGCGACCGAGCTGCGCGCGTTCGCGTTGTCGTTGGTCGCCGTCGCCGCGGCGCTCGCGATCGCGACCAAAGAGATCCTGCAATGTTTCCTGGGGGGTTTTTACAAAGCGAGCGTCCGGCCTTTTGAGCTCGGCGACCGCATCGAAGTGAACGGCGTGCGCGGCGAGGTCATCGACCACAATTTCATGAGCACGACTTTGCTCGAGATCGGGCCGACCCGCGACAACACCCAGCTGTCGGGCCGCCAAGTCGTTTTGCCGAACAGTTTGTTCCTGCTGCACTCGATTCACAATCAGTCTTTGCAGCAGGAGTACGTGCTTCAATCCCTGCGTTTGGTGGTCCAGCCCGGCGAGGATTGGCGCGAACTCGAGCGCGTCTTGCTTGAAGCCGCCAATCGCGAATGCGCTTCGTTCTTGGAGCCGGCGCGCTTGGCGATGGCGCGCATCGGGCAACGCGAAGGTCTGGACTTGCCGCGCGTCGAGCCCCGGGTGACGTTCCAGTACGACGAGATCGGGTATTTGCATTCGACGCTCAGGTTCCCGACGCCGCTCGACCGTGTGTCGCGGACCGAGCAAGCGATCCTGCGCGCGGTGATCTCTGGCCGTAAGGTGGTCGTGCCCGTGAAAGTGTCTTTGCAACAATGAGCTTCCATGAATTGAAGGGCCACGCGGGCGTGCCCGTGAAGGTGTGGGCGTCGCTGGAGCCCGTCGAATCCAAAGCCGGATTGACCCGGAGCAGGCGTTTGTTCTGATCGATCGTCGGGTCAAGAACGGTTCAAGCCGACAAGCGCGCGCGAGCAACGGCGTCTAAACTCCGCGTATTCCGGAAATGTATCCGGAAACGAAGTGCGGCGCCGGCGATCGAGTTCGTCCATCATCTTGGCGAAATCGCGGCGCAGAATCTCGCGATAGAGCCAGGGATAACGCGGCTTCAGAAGCATGTCGCGGATGCGGTCGACCTTTACGATCTCGGACGGGTAAAATCCGATTCGCCCGTCCGCGCACGCGTGGCGCTTCATGAAGTCCAAGGTCCGATCCAGATACGAAATGAAATCCGGGGTGAGAATGCCGACGGAAAGGTGCGCCGGGTTTTGCAAATAAGGCGTGTCCAGCGCGATGCCGTGCCTGGGGTGTCTTTGGCGTTGCTCCAAAATGAACCCCATGAGCTCCGTCAAGCCGGACAGGCTCAGCGCGTTCACGGTGATCATGTACGAGAGCGTGATCGGCGTTTCCACTTCATTTAAAACGCGTTCGGTGTTGGCTTGAAAGCGCGCGAAGTCCAAACCGAAGCGGATGTACTCGGCGCGCGCGCCCACGCTGTCCAGGCTCGTGTACAAAGTGAAATTCCGCACGCGGCCATGCAGCGCGCGGATCCCGGAAATGGCGCGTCCCAATCTGCTCGCGCCGACGCCCATGTTGCTGTTGATCGCGAAATTCAGGTCGGGTCTGGGATGGGCCGCGAACCAATCCAGCAGCGTGAAAGTCTCTTCCGCCAAAAACGGCTCGCCGCCCGTCACGCGAAAATCTTGGATCTTGGCGCCGAGTTCGGGCCACCAGCGCCAGAAGGCCTTGATGTTTTTAAGGCGGCGTTCCTGGGTAACGGGGAGCACGCCGTCGGCTTCGAGTTTTTTTAAACCGTTGTAACCGCGGCTCGTGGGATAGGCGCCGAACTGCTCGATCTCTTTCCGCCAGGTCGTCGAATGGGCCGGACTGCAATACACGCAGCGGAAGTTGCATGTCGAATCGAACGCGACCTCGACGTAGCGGGGCGCGATCGCCGTCCCTTGGCCGGAAGCGGCCGCTTCTTCGATGTGAGGTCGGGCCCAATCGCCGGCGCTCTTGAGCACGCGGTCACTCAAGCGGCCGCGGTCCTCGGCCGCCCAACAATACGAGCACTCCCGCGGCCGTTTCCCAGCGAGCATCCGGGCCCGGGCGCGAAGTTTATCCGGAGTATTGTGCAAGGCCTGGGGATCCAGATCGACCTTGGCGGGATCAAACGCGTGCGCGCGCACGTGATGGCAGCTCTGCGTGTTGCCGTTATGCAAATGCAATGTGGTTTGCAGCCACTTGGCCGCGCAAAACGTATCCGACACGCGATCAAGCGCGAGTTTGGTCGCGCGCAAATCCGGGTTGATCAGGTCGTTTTCCATCGAAAGGCAAGCTATACCCGCTAGATCTCGGGGTCAAAGCGGAACAGATCGGCCCAGGGAGTCGCGTCGGGGGTGAGAGTCAGTAGGGGAAGAACGATCACCTCGACGTTTTTGGCGGGCAGCGCGATCTTCTGGATCTGCTCCAGATCGCCCGTTTTGAGCGTGCCCTCGAAGGTGCCGGTGTCGCCAAAACGATAGGTGATCGAAGCGAAACGGGTGAGATTGACCCCTTCCGGAC
>DAISHW010000325.1:0-3328 GCA_036822295.1 Bdellovibrionales bacterium
GAGGCTTTGCGCGGCGGGGCCGCCATCAGCAGGCCAAGGCGCGGATCTTCGAGCTTCAACGGGCTTGAGCCCGCGGGCGCGGTCACGTAATAGACGCCGCTCAAAACGCACAAAGGATGCGTATGCATCGTGTGATGCGTGCCCCGGCCCATCGAGTTCGCCCAACAGGTCGTCATCGTGAGTTTGCGGCCGCGCAGATCCCATTTCAGGGCCTTCACGAAACGCGCGACGTGCGGTCGCAGTTTGGTCTCGAGCTCCGCGAAGTTCGGAGAGGTTTGATGCAGTCGCGTGAGCGAGGAATAACTCGAGTAACCGCCTTGATAATTTTCGCGGCTCCAATCCCGGCCGTGATCGTCGATCTCCTCGAGCGTTTCGATCTCGCGCGCGAGTTCGCGGTTGAGTCTCGCGAAGCCGCTCACCGAGCCGCGCGCGATATAAGACGGGAAAACCATTTCGATTTTGCTAGCCATGCGTGACCAAACTTTCATTTTTCGCATGCGGAGTCAAAAAAGAACCCCGCGACGAGTCGGCGGTTCGTTGATGCGAACGGCGCTGTCGGTACCGTCCCGCCTGAGCAGCGGGATGCGCAATTCCCCGATTTTGCACTTCCTTCTAAACGCGCCAAGTTATTCAGGTAAGATCTGCAAGAATTCCAAATTATAAAGGCAATAAACACAAATTTAAATCCTTGAATTCAAATATGAAAATCCATGTGTCACCACTTGGATCCAAAGTGGAACCGATCTTGCTGTAAAGATTGGAGCGTAGGGGGAGCGGATGATTCGAGAGATCATTTTCGCAATTGGGTTTTCAGCGGCGGCGGCGCCGATCGCCGGAGCGAGCGAGTCGATCAAGACGACTTATAAAGTTTCGGGCTACGCGGTCGAAGTGATGACGGTGGTTCAAGACGCCGGGTCCGACCGGCAAAAGCTGGTTCGCGATTTCTTTTTTCCCGTACTCGCCAAAAAGATTTCGATTCTGCCGATGATCTCGAGCGTGCAGTTTGAAGAGGCCGCCAATGCCGACGTCACGACGCTCGATTCATCCGCTGGCCAGATACACCGGCGCCGTTACCCCGCGACCGCGACCCTTATGCTGCCGGCTCTCTCGCGTGAACCGCTCATGATCGAAGAGAGTTTCACCGCGTGCAAAGCGGATTCCGAGTGCCGCCCGCGGGCGGAGGTCCGCATCGAATCGCTGCGCGACGGGCGTCAGATCACTTACGACGTCGATTGGGAACCGGGAAAAACGAACAGTTTAAGGGTTGTCGGACGATTTGCGGGCGATTCGGGGAAAGTCGAACGCAATGAACTGATGCTCGGAATGACCGACATCCTGAAATTCGGCAATCAAAGGGTGCTCGCCGCGCCCTAGGTGGTCGGCGCGTCGGGGGGCGCGCCGGCCACCGGGTTTCTTCGGAAGTGAAACTCGGGATTTCGAAAACGAAGCTTCAATTCCTCGCAAAACAATCCCAGACCTGCGCCGGTCCAAGGCTCCGTCGAACCGTAAATGGCATCGCCCTTGAGCGGCGCGCCGACCGCCATGAACTGCGCGCGGATCTGATGCGTCTTGCCGCTCAGCAGGCGCACGCGGTGCGAACCGCGCTCGACGGCCAGAACTTCGAGCCGGCACTCCCACCAGCCGTCGACCGCCGTGAGCGACATTTCTTTGGGTATGCGGCTTTCGGGATTCATCCAGTGCGTGTACGGGCCGGGCGCCACATCCTTGGCGGCTTCGGCGCGGTAGAGTTTTTCGACCCGGCCCTTCGCGAAGAGCTTGTTGATCAACGCTTGCGCGTCCTTGGCCTTCGCCAGAATCAGCAGACCTTCGGTCGTGATGTCGAGCCGGTGCGTGACGAACAACGGCTGACCGAGTTCGGTCTCGAGCTGAACCTTGGCGTTTTGAATGTAGTTGTCGAGGGTCGGATGAGTCGGCAGCCCGGCGGGCTTATCGAGCACCAGGAACTCCTCGTGATCGAAGACGACGCGCGGACGCAACTCCGTCGTGACGTAATTTTTGCGGCGCGTGTGCAGGCGGACGATTTGCCCCTGGCGCACCTCGCGGTCCTGGCGGACGCGCAAACCGTCGACGTAAATGCTGCCGTAGCGGAGCCATTCATCGACGGCGATGGGGTGCAGGGGAAGACCCAGCACGAATTCTTTCAAGCGCGAATTCCGAGTCACGCGCGCGTGGGCGACGCCGGTTTCTTCGCGCAGCTGGAAGTTCATCGTTTCATCTTATAGCTGATGCTTTGCCCGCGGGTCTCTTCGACATTGACCTTCAGGCCGGTCCATACGGGAAGATCGCGCATTTCCTGATGCAGCTTTTCGCAGGCCAGGCGGGCCAGCTCTTCCGTCGTGATGTTGACGACCGGAATGAAGCGCGTGTCGCCCAAAGGGAAAACGTAGCGCCGTTCCCGGAACTTCAACTCGACCTCGTCTTCGCTTTTGTCGATGGTCAAAAACGGCGAGCGCTCCGGAATCAAGATGCGCTCGTCGAGCTCTTGGCAGAACGAGCGGATCATCGGCTTCACTTTATTGAAATCGAAAACCAGGCCGAGTCGCGGATCGGTGCCCGGACAAGAGATGCTGACCCGCACTTGGTAATTATGGCCGTGCAGGCGTTCGGCGTAAGTCGGCGTCAGAATCGTGAAATGCGAGCATGAAAACTTGAAGGGCTCCTTGGCCAGATGGATCGTGTACATCAGGGCGCGGCCTCGGTCAGAAATTCGGCGCGCGTGCGCGGATCGTCGCGGAAGGCGCCGCGCAGATCGCTGGTCACCGTTTCCGAGTCCGCGTCCTCGACCCCGCGCTGGACGACGCAATAATGCTTGGCGCGGATGCTGACGGCCACGTCCTCGGTCTCGAGAACCTGCGCCAAACAGTCGGCGATCTGCTTCGTCAGGCGCTCCTGCACTTGCGGCCGGCGGGAGAAGAACTTCGCCACGCGATTGATTTTGGAAAGTCCGATCACTTTGTCTTTCGGGATGTAAGAGATCGTGGCGCGGCCGTCGATCGTCACGAAGTGATGTTCACAAACCGAGATGATCGAGACGTCGCGGACCGTCACCATCTCGTTGTAGTGCAGCTTGTTCTCGATGCTGGTCATCGACGGGAAGTTGCCGGCGTTCAAGCCGGAGAAAATTTCCCGCACGTACATTTTGGCCACCCGTTGCGGGGTCTGCGCCAAGCTGTCGTCGGTCAGATCCAGCCCCAACGTGAGCATGATGTCGCGGACGTTCACGGCGATGCGCTTGATTTTTTCCTCGTCCGAAAGCGCGTTTTCCACCATCGGGGTGGGCATCACTTTCGAGAGCATATCGGCGACC
>DAISHW010000326.1:0-3308 GCA_036822295.1 Bdellovibrionales bacterium
ACGGCGGGGGCGTCACGACCTCGGTGGGTCCCACGAACACGATGTCCAAATGGAACGTGGATACCGGCGAATTTGAAGGCATCGTGATCGATTACAACCACTTGGCTCCCGGCGACTCGCCGATCGCGATCGAGGATTACGACTCCGAATACATGCTCGTACTCGTTGAAAACACCACTCGTCGCATCGATTTGGTCCGTAAAGACGGTAAGGGCTTCACGACCTATTTGTTGAACGGCACCGCGCTCAACGCCGCCGTCCGCGACATTCATCTGCTGCCCGATTACAGCTTGCTGGTTTCGAAAGCCACCGCGATCGAAAAATTCAACTCCGGTCTGGCCCGGGTCATGGTGGGCGCGAACCCGTACGTCAGCGCTCCCGCGGCCCCCTGCGCGGCGTCCAACACGAACGTGACTTCGGTGACCACGCACGCGGCCACCGGCAAGATCGTATATACGCACGGCGCGGCCTCACCGAACAATCGCATCGGCACGATCAGCGCGACGGGCTACGCGATCGCGGGCGATTGCAACGCCGGCTTGGCCGGTCCCGCGACGACCGCTCTTCCGACGCGCGCGATATTTCATCCGAACGGCAAGCTCTTCGTCAGTTACGGCAGCACGACGGCGGCGTCGAACTACGTCTATTCGTACGACTTCAACGCCGCCAACGGCGCGATCACCGGCGCGGCGGTGGCTTATAGCGACAACTCGGTCGTGAACGGCCCTTCGACGATCGCCATCGATCCCGTCACGCAAGACATGTTCATCGCCAATGTGACTTCGACGTTCAATACGATCGAGCGCTTCTCGGTTTCGGGCGGTGTCTTGACTTCGATTCCCGGGCCTACGTTCATCTCTTACAGCCTGTACACGCGCTGCGTGTCCGACATGAAGGTGATGGATTGAAAAAGCGGATTCTGCTGACTTTGATTTTATGGACCGCGACCGCCGCCGCCAAGGGCGACGGGGATCGTGATCTGTCCGCGTTCGCGGGCGTGGGCCTGTTTTTGGGGCAAATGTCGTTGAATCCCGCGGGCGTCGGCGACCCCTCGAACTTCAAAAATCAAGGCTATTTGCTTGAAGGCGGCTTCAGCGTCCCGTTCTCGTCCCGCTTCGGCGCGCAAGCCAGCGGCGAGATCGGCCAGAGCAACGCGATCAACAAGCGGGCACGCTGAACTTCTATTCCGCTAAATTCGGCTTGTTTTACGGACCGGTCACGATGGGCGTGGGCTACCGTCACAACGCCGTCGAGATCAAAAGCGTTTCGACGGAAGAGGAAACCGGATTTCAGAAATCGGTTTATTCAGGCTGGAACACGTTCCTGTACGGCAATATCAGCATGGATTTCCTGAAACGTTATCGCGGCGCCGTTGAAGCGCAGTACCAGCGGGGCGATTTAGGCAGCGGACCCGCCGGCGCGAACACCGTGGGTTTCACGGAAATCAGCATCTCTTTACGCGCCTATCTTCTCTTTGATTGATGTCTCGTAATCCGACGGGCGTTTCGCGCCTCTGGTTAACCGCCGGTATTCACGCGTCTTATTCGGCTTCTAACAAGTATAAAAAGGTCTAAGCCCAGCCGGACTTGCATTTGCGCGGGCGCCTGGCGCAAAATTATATATAGTAAAGCAAGGGGGAAGCCTTCAATAGGAGTCTTTCAGGCGCACTGATCCTGAATTCGGGCTACGAGCCCATCAAGGTCGTGAACTGGCGTAAAGCCGTGATTCTTTGGTTCCAGGGCAAAGTCGAGGTCTTGGAATTCCACACCGCGACGGTGAGATCGCCGTCCCAATCGTTTCAATTGCCCGCGGTCATTCGTTTAAAGCAATACGTGCGCCCGTATTTCTCTTTGTCCGTCAGGCTTTCGCGGCAAAACATATTCTTGCGCGACAATCATATCTGCCAATACTGCAACGTGAAGTTCACCGAGAAAAAGCTCACCATCGATCACGTCGTGCCGCTCTCGAAAGGCGGCCAGCACGAATGGACCAATGTGGTGACCGCGTGTTCGCATTGCAACAATCGCAAGGGCGACAAGAGCCCCGAGAAGGCCAATTTACGTCTGCTCTCGCGGCCCGAGAAGCCGCGCTGGTTGCCGAATCGCGATTTGGATTTCGAGGGCAATATCTTGCCGATCGTGTGGCGTCCGTATTTAGCGGCGCGCTAAAAAAAGCCCGCGTTTTCCGCGGGCCCCGTAAATCGATATTTTACAGCGCGAACTAATCCAGGACCTGGTACTGCGCGTCCATCGGATTGAACGGGTAGTACAAAATCAATTTACCAGTGCCGCTGCCTTTGCTCATCGTGGCGGCGCCGCCCGCGGCTTTCGAAACGACGCTGTACTCGCTCATGCCGTAGTACGGGTGTTCCGCCGGCAGCGGCGAGAGTTTGCCGAAGCCGACCAGGCCCGAGCCCAGGTAGTCGTCGGCCTCGACCGCGTCGCCCAGGACGTTCAAGGCGGCGATCTTGATGTTGAGCTTGCCGTCGGCCGAACGCATGAGTTTATCCAAACGGCCTTCGATCAAAGCGATCGAGGAGTTCGGAAAGGGCGCCATGCCGGACGCGTCGATCAGCGCGGGCGCGTAGTTCAACTTGCCTTCGATGCCGGCGGCCAAGCCGATCTCGTACGACAAGCGGATCTGGCGAGCCTTGTGCGCGTCGAGCAGCAGCGACGCGAACTGCGCGGGCCCAACGCCTTCGAGCGCGCCCCCGGCCGCGCCGGCGAGTTCTTGGTCGGCGATGCCGTCTTCGTCGCCATCGATCAGAACGCTGACTTCGCAACCGAGCCAGCTGGTGTTGGCCGCATAGACCTTCACGGCGAATTGGATGTAGTCGATCACACCTTGCGGAGTCGCGCGCTGGATGACGCGGTAACCGGCCGACTGAAGATCGCAGGCCGTGCTCTTCCAGGCGTCCACCGACGAAGCCGCCGATTTCCGGCCGTCCTCGCCGAGCAGGTTGAACGCGAGCGCCAAGCCGTCGTTGGGGCTTGTGTTGGTGAACGCCACGCCGCCGCCGACCGAAGTCTGAGGACTCAAAATCTGCGACGCTTGCGTGCGCATGGCGAGCGCGGGAACTTGCGCGGCGATCCGGGCGCCTTGGCGGAAGATCACCCGACCTTCCATCTCGAGCAAAAGTTTATCCGGCGCGACCATCGACAGGGTCACTTCGACCGGCACTTGGGCGCTGCCGCCCGCGGGAACCGTGACCTGGCTTTGCACCGCGATCGCAAGGCCGGGAGTGACCGCGGTCTCGATCGACAGGGTGACTTCGTTCGCGGTGATGTTCTTCACCGTGAGCGTCTTTG
>DAISHW010000327.1:0-3278 GCA_036822295.1 Bdellovibrionales bacterium
AGCGTTCGGTGGCCTCGATTAATTTTTTGAGTATGCCCTCTTCGCGCGCCGAATGCCCGGCATCCGGTACGATATGCAGACGCGCTTCGGGCCAAGCCTTCTTTAAATCCCAAGCGTTTTCAACGGGGCAGACCACATCGTAGCGGCCGTGCACGATCTCGCAGGGGATATGGCGGATCTTATGAACGTCCTCCAAGATCTGATTGTCGTGCCTCATCCAAATGCCATGGGTGAAGTAATGGCATTCGATGCGCGCGAAGGCCTCGGCGAATTCATCTTCGCCCGAATCTTGAATCATCCGCGGATCGGGGATCAGGCGTGAAGTCGCGCCTTCCCAAGTGGACCACGCGCGCGCCGCCGCCAGCCGCGTCCCGCGATCCGCGCTCGTAAGGCGCGAGTAGTACGCTTTGACCAAATCGCCGTGTTCTTCTTTGGGAATCGCCGCCAGATACCCGTCCCAAACGTCCGGGAAAATATGGCTCGCGCCGTCTTGATAAAACCAGCGAATCTCTTTGTTACGGCACAAGAAAATTCCGCGCAAAACGAGCTCGCTCACGCGCTCGGGATGCGTTTCCGCGTAAAGCAGTCCCAACGTACTGCCCCAACTGCCGCCGAACACCATCCATTTGTCGATGCCCAAGTGGACGCGCAGCTTTTCCATATCGCCGATCAAATCCCAAGTCGTGTTCTCGCGGAGTTCCGCATAAGGCAGGCTTTGTCCGCAACCGCGTTGATCGAACAAGATCACGCGATACACTTTGGGGTTGAAGTAACGCCGGTGCGACGGTTCGGTGCCGCCGCCTGGCCCGCCGTGCACGAAAATGACGGGCTTGCCGTTGGGATTGCCGACCTCCTCGAAATGAATTTCGTGCAGGGCGGAAACCTTCAAGCGTCCCGTGCGGTAAGGTTCAATTTCCGGAAACGGCGAGTACGTCACGTTTTACTTCTCCAGGATCGCGGTCACGCCCATGCCGCCGCCGGTGCAGATCGAAATCAATCCGCGGCCCGCGCCTTTTTCATTCAGGATTTTCGCCAAGCTCGCGACGATGCGCGCCCCCGTGGCCGCGAACGGGTGGCCGAGAGCGACGGATCCGCCTTTGACGTTGAGCTTGGCGCGATCGATCGAACCCAAGGCCCCGCTCAAGCCCAAGCGCTGGCGACAGAACTCATCGCTCTCCCAAGCTTTCAAGGTGCAGAGCACTTGGCCGGCGAAGGCTTCGTGAATTTCGTAGTAATCGAAATCCTGCAGTTTCAGATTCGCGCGCTGGAGCATGCGCGGAACCGCGTAGGCCGGAGCCATCAACAAACCTTCGGCTTGGACGAAGTCGACCGCCGCCGTTTCCGTAAAGGGCAGATAAGCCAGGATCGGCCAACCTTTTTTCTTGGCGTACTCTTCGCTCGCTAGCAGCACGCAGGCCGCGCCGTCGCTAAGGGCCGAACTGTTGCCGGCCGTCAAAGTTCCGGCCCCGCTCGTGTCGAACGCGGGTTTCAGTTTCGCCATTTTTTCGCGCGTCGAATCGGCGCGCACGTTGTTGTCGGCGTTCAAGCCGTGGCAAGGCACGAGCAGATCATTGTAGAAGCCGGCCTGGTAAGCGGCGACCGCGCGCTGCTGACTTTGAAAGGCCAGATCGTCTTGCTCCTCGCGCGTGACCTTCCAATCCTTCACCATCTTCTCGCACGATTGCCCCATGCTCATGCCGGTGCGGGGTTCGACCACGCCCGGGGTTTGCGGTTTCAAATCGGCGGGACGGATCTTCATGAACTGCTTCATGCGGCCGCCGAAGGTTCTCTCGCGGCTGGCGGCCAACATGATATGCGCGAACTTGCGCGAGAACGTGACCGGCAAATCGCTGTTCGTATCCGCGCCGCCGGCGATCCCGCATTCGATTTGGCCCAAGCGAATCTTGTTTGCGACCGCGATCGCGGCTTGCAAAGAGGTGCCGCAAGCCTGCACCAGATCGTAAGCCGGAGTATTGGCCGAAAGTCCAGATCCGAGCGCGCATTCGCGCGCGAAGTTCCAGTCGCTCGCGTGCTTGATGACGGCGCCGAGCACGACTTCGCCGATCGCCTCGCCTTTAAGGCCATAGGCATCGACCGTCGCCTTGAGCGCGGTGGTCATCAGCTCTTGGCCGGGAACCCCCATGTAATTGCTGAACGAACGGGCGAAGGGAATCCGTTTACCGCCGACGATGGCCACTTTGCGCATATGAACCTCCAAAGGATGGAGGCCATTGTGTCCGACTTCCCCGGGGTCCGCAAGGCTTGACTCGGGCTTGTAATTTCCCGGTCCGGACATAAGCTTAAGATATGAACAACGCCGACGAGTTTTTGCAAGTCAAGCAGCTCTTCCAACTGGGCGATCTGCCCACGG
Organism: Bdellovibrionales bacterium; assembly: GCA_036822295.1. GTDB lineage: Bacteria > Bdellovibrionota > Bdellovibrionia > Bdellovibrionales > UBA1609 > JALHOQ01. The sequence goes on from DAISHW010000327.1 coordinate 2,372, forward strand.
AAACTCCGAACCCCGCCACCGCGAAACTTTCTGAATTCGCCGAGAAGGACGTGGCCGGCGGGCTCGATCTTTTGCGCGAGGTCGACCTGGCGGCCCTTCGCAAAATGCTCGCGCTCAAGGACAGGATGCGACCTGTTTTTGTGGCGGTGGCCGACACGCTCGAGGCCGGCGATCGCGTGTTCATGGTCGGTTGCGGGGCGACGGGGCGCTTGTCCCTGTCGCTCGAGTATTTATGGCGCCGCCGGCACCCGGGCTCCGAGCAGGTCTTCTCGCTGATGGCCGGCGGCGACGTGGCGCTCGTGCATTCGCTCGAAGGTTTCGAGGATTTTCCGGAGTTCGGCGCGCGCCATCTGCTGCAGCTCGGGTTCCGCGACGGCGACTTGCTGATCGGGCCGACCGAGGGCGGCGAGACCCCTTACGTGATCGGCGCGATCGAAGAGGCGGCGCGGGTGTCGCGTCGCCCGCCTTTGTTCATGTACTGCAATCCGCGCGATGTGCTGATGCAAAAAGTCGAGCGCTCGCGCCGCGTGCTCGCGAATCCGAAAGTTCAATCGTTCGCTCTTGAAACGGGACCCATGGGCCTGACGGGCAGCACGCGCATGCAGGCGTCGACCGTCTTGATGCTGATGATCGGGCTGGCCCTTGATTTCGGTCGTGATGTCGACGGCGCCTTCCGGATGCTGGCGGAGTGGATCGACCGTTTAGGGGAGCAACCGGCGTCGGATTTCAAGGATTTCGTCCTGCGCGAGGCCGAAACCTACGCGGAAGGCGGACACACCTGTTACACGGTCGATGAGTTCGCCATCACCGTGTTCACCGACACGACCGAACGCGCGCCGACCTTCAACCTGGCGCCGTTCGACAATCCTAAGCACCTGACCGATCGCCATTCGCTCACCTATATCGC
>DAISHW010000328.1:0-3274 GCA_036822295.1 Bdellovibrionales bacterium
CGGCTTCGCGGGCGATGCAGCCGGCTTCGCTGCGATCTTCTCGTCTTTTTTCTTATCAAGGCCGTAAGCGAGCGCGGCCGCGGTCGGTTCGTTGATGATGCGCTTAACATCCAGGCCCGCGATGCGGCCGGCGTCTTTGGTCGCCTGCCGTTGGGCATCGTTGAAGTACGCCGGAACCGTCACTACGGCTTCGGTCACCTCGGAGCCCAGATAGTCTTCGGCCACCTTTTTCAGCTTCGCCAAAACGGACGCCGAGATCTCTTCCGGCGTGACGGTTTTACCGCGCACGTCGAATGCCGTGTCGTTGCCTTTTTTAACGACCTTGAACGGCATGTACTTGGTCTCTTCTTGAACTTCCTCAAGCCTGCGGCCGATGAAACGCTTTGCCGAGTAAATCGTGTTTTCCGGGTTCGTCACCGCTTGCCGCTTGGCGATCTGGCCGACGAGTTTTTCGCCGTCTTTCGTGAACGCGACCACCGACGGAGTCGTGCGCGCGCCTTCTTCATTCACCAAAACCTTGGGAGCGCCACCCTCCATAACAGCGACAACGGAGTTCGTGGTCCCTAAGTCGATACCAATAATCTTTCCCATGTATGTAATACTCCTTAATCAATCAGACAGATCACTAGTGGTGCTCTGCCGTTAACTTACAAATTCAATGTGTGTTGGAATCGCATACCGTCAAGCCGGGGTCGCCCAAAAACAGCCACCCGCCTCACAATGATGCATAGTGTTAAAAGCCAAAGATTCCGGATTTGCCCTTATCCGTATTTTCACCCTTCACTTCCGCGATTTGGCGAAGGAGCTTTTCCTCTTCCTTGGTGAGCTTCTTGGGCATCGTGATCTTGATCAAATATATGAGGTCGCCCACGCGGGCACCGCGCAGCGAAGGCAGCCCTTCGCCCGGAAGTTTGACCTGCTCGCCGTACTGCACACCCTTGGGAATCTGCACGCGCTTGTCGCCGCGCGGAGTTTCGACCTCGAACTGCGCTCCCAAAAGCGCCTGCAGGTAACTGATTTCGAGTTCCGCATAAAGATTCGAACCGTCGCGCTCAAAACGCTTGTCGGCCTTCACCCGCAGTTCGACGTAAAGATCACCGGCCGGGCCGCCCTTCGCGCCGGGCTCGCCTTCACCGGTCATGCGCAGTTGCGTGCCGCTATCGACGCCGGCGGGAACCGTCACCAAAAGCTTTCGCTCCGCCGCGACTCGCCCGTCGCCGCCGCAGACCTTGCACGGATTTTTGATGATCTGACCTTGACCGCGACAGCGCGGACAGGTCGTCGCCATCGAAAAGAAGCCTTGCGCGCGCACGACTTGCCCGCGGCCTCCGCAATCGGGACAAGTTTCGGCCTTGGAGCCCTTCTCGGCGCCCGTGCCGCTACAGTCGGCGCAGTCTTCGGCGCACTCGAATTCGATGGGTTTTTGCACGCCCGCGATCACGTCTTTCAGATCGATTTCCATAAGGTAGCGAAGATCTGCGCCACGCCGCGGGCCCGATCTGTTCCGGCGCTGCTGACCGCCCTGCTGGCCGAAGAAGTCGCCAAAAATATCGCCAAACGCATTGAAGATATCCGAGACGTCATGAAAGCCCTGCGTATGTCCGCCTTGGGGACCGTCGACGCCCGCATGGCCGAACTTATCATAGCGGGCGCGCTTGTCGGGATCAGAGAGCACTTCATAGGCGCGCGCCGCCTCTTTGAATCTGTCTTCGGCTTCTTTATTGCCGGGATTTTTATCCGGATGAAATTGCATCGCGAGTTTGCGATACGACTTTTTGATCACGTCACCCGAGGCTTCACGCGTGACCATGAGTATTTCGTAGTAATCCCGTTTCGACATGTCTGGAGCTCCGACCATTTAAATATGTGTCGGAGCCCGGCCGCGTCAAGGTCGGATGTGCGAGTCGTTCCCCGGCCGCCTTTACGGATTGCAGACCCAGCGGTAAACGTTGCCGTTACTTCCGCTCTTGCCGTGATAATTGATGTCCCCGTTCGTGATCGTGAACGCCTGCGAGGTCCAATTGCCCGACGGACAGAACTTGCACTCGTAAGTGTTGCGGATCTGCGCTCCTTGACTGCCCGTGCACTGCGTTCCGTTCGGAGCGTAGGATCCCGCGGCGGCCTTCCAAGTGATAGAGGCGCTCGAACCCGGCGTTGAACAGAATTGCCCGGTAAGGCTCGCTTGGCTCGTCCAGGTGCCGCAGGCGCCGACCGTGCGCACGTCGGTCAGCGAGTACTTACACACGTTCGTCGACGGGGTGCAAGTTTGCGACGTCGCGGGTTTTGAGCCCGTGCACGTCGAACCCGACGTGCAACTGCGGGAGGCCGCAGGCTTGGCTTGGCCCGCGCAGGAACTGTCGGCCACATTCTGACCGTCGCTTCGCAAACAACGGACGGTGCGAGTTTGCTCGCCCGTCGTGGCCACGCAAGAGACCGAACGCGTTTGCGAACCGCTGGTGCAGCTCGACGCCTGACAGCTGCCAAATGCGCCGGTCGTCCACTGAGCTTGAGCGCTGCAAGCGCCGTAATCCGATACGCTCCAGGAGTAGGTCGCCGACTGCGCGGTGCAGCTGGCGTTCGAGGCACTGCCACTCAGTGTCCCGTTCGTGCAGGTGCGCGTTTGCGCGACGCACGTTTGACCGAACGGCACAGTTGCTGTCGGGTAAGCTTGAACCGAGCCCCCGTGATTCACGGTCTGCCCGTTGAAGATACAGCTGGCGGCCGGGCCGACCACGCAAGCGGCGTTCGAGGCACTGCCACTCAGTGTCCCGTTCGTGCAGGTGCGCTCTTCAGAAGCGCAGGTCTGGCCGTAAGGCACGGAAGGTTCGAAGAAGGCTTGCGGAACTTTTTGGCCGTGCGCGATCGTTTGCCCGTTGAACATGCAGGCTTGCGGTTGGCCCGCCTCGCAAGCGCCAAACGCGTAAGAGCCGCTCAGCGAACCGTTCGTGCAAACGCGATCTTGCGCCACGCACGACTGACCGAAGGGAACGGTCGAGCTCTGATAAGCCTTCACGATCGCGCCGTGAGGGTACGTTTGGTTATTGAAAAGACAACCCGCGGGCTGGTCGACCACGCAAGACTCGTAACGGGCGCTGCCCGAGAGCACGCCGTCGGCGCACGTGCGGGTTTCGCCCGTGCACTGCATTCCGAACGACACCGCGGAGTCGGGGAAGGCCACGACCGAATCGCCGTGTACGATCGTGCGGTTGCCGAACAGGCAAGAGGCCGGCGCTTGCGGCATGCAGGACGCGTAGGCGTAGGAACCGCTCAAAGA
>DAISHW010000329.1:0-2713 GCA_036822295.1 Bdellovibrionales bacterium
CACTGGCGATCGCGGATTTAAAGACAGCGGGAGTCGGCGCTAAATCCCGGCGAAATCAAAAACCGCGCGCACGAGCGCATCGCCCTTGGGGCCGCCTTGAGGATAGTAGAGCGTTTTCTTGATCAAGCTATGATCCAACCGCTGAACGCCGCTGATCAACTCAACCGCGTCGTCAAACGCCACCACATGCACATCGACTAAACCCAAAGTGCGTAGCCAACGCGCCAGGTATTCCGGGTCCGCCGCACCTTGAGTCGGCCAATCGCAGGTGACGACACGACCACCTCCGCCACTGACGCGGGCTTCAAGTTCGAGCAGAACCGGCGACCAGAACGAACTTGAGAATCGTTTTCCATGCAGCAACAAAAGATCGAATCCGGCCAATGGAGCCAGTCGCACTTCGTAAGACAGAGTTCGGTTGTCGAATTGAAAAATCGCCATCGGTCTACAAGCTTCCCGCACCTCTTAAACCCCGTCAATCCGAACCACAAAAGCTTGCTAACGGTGCCAAACCCTTTTAAATTTTTCGGCTCCACAAGAGAAGGAATATACGCATGTCCAACGCGCGCTTCACCCCGTCCAGCTACCAAGCCAAGCTCCCCAAAGAGAAGTTTTTGGTCGAGCATACGCCCACCGGCGATGACGTGGTGCCCATGGACGTGGTCTTCGTCGGCGCGGGACCGGCGGGCCTGGCCGGCGCGATCGAGCTCGCCAAATTCGTCAAAGCCGACGGTTCGCTGCAAGTCGAAATCGGCGTGCTCGAGAAAGCGGGAACGCTTGGCGGGCACACCCTATCGGGCGCGGTGATCAACCCCGTGGCCTTCAAAGAGCTCTTCCCCGACATGCCGGCCGGCGAGTATCCGTTCCGTCGCGCGGTCCATAAAGAAAAAGTTCTGCTCATGACCACGACCGGAACGATTCCCATTCCGACGCCGCCGACGATGATGAATCACGGCTACCAGATCGCGTCCTTGTGCGAGGTCGTGCGCTGGCTCGGTCAAAAAGCCGAAGCCGCCGGCGTGAACATCATGACGGGATTTCCGGTCGATTCGCTTCTCACGCAAGGAAATCGCGTCGTGGGTGTGCGCACCGCGCCCGCGGGACTCAAGCGCGACGGTTCGATCGACGCGAACGGCATGCCGGCCACCGATGTGAGCGCGCAAGTCGTGGTGCTCTCGGACGGCACCCGCAGCCCCTTGGCTCAAAGCTACATCGAGTGGCAGAAAATCGCTTCGAAATACCCCCCTGCTTTCGCGCTCGGCGTGAAAGAGATCTGGAAAGTGAAGAAAGCTCCCGACTTCATCGCCCACACGCTCGGCTATCCGCTCCCGAAAGACACGTTCGGCGGAAGCTTCATGTACCCCATGGGCGACGATCAGATCGCCATCGGTTTGGTCGCGGGGCTCGATTACAAAAATCCACGTCTTGACGTGCACCTGCTGCTGCAACACATGAAGCTGCATCCGTTCTTCAAACAGATGCTCGAGGGCGGCCAGTGCCTGGAGTGGGGCGCCAAGACCATCCCCGAAGGCGGCTTCAACTCACTCCCTGAATCCTTCACCGGCGACGGCCTGATCATGACCGGCGACGCCGTGGGCCTGGTCAACGTGCCGGCGCTGAAAGGCGTGCACTACGCGATGATGTCCGGAATTTTCGCCGCGCGCGCGATCTTCAAAGCGCTCAAAGCGCAAGACACCACCAAGAAATCGCTCGCCACTTACGACGAGGCGCTAAGGGGCAGTTTCGTATGGAGCGATCTTAAAAGGGTGCGCAACATGCGCCACGCCTTCAAAGACGGGTTTTACTTCGGCGGCTTTAAAGCGGCGCTCATGACCGTGACGGGCGGCGCGTTCCCAGGCGACTCCGCTCACGCGGCCGAAGAAGACGCGGACGCCGAAAAGCGGAGCGGCCCTCCGGACTTCCCGACCGAAAAAGTCGGCATCTCGAAAGTCGACGCGGTTTACATGTCGGGCAACAAGACGCGCGACGATATCCCCTCGCACTTGATCGTCGGCAAAGACGTGCCGCCCGAGATCGCCGATTTCTACGCGGCCCTTTGCCCGGCCGGCGTTTACGAGCGCCAAGGCGACAAACTGGTCGTGAACGCTCCGAACTGTGTCGACTGCAAAGCCACCGACGTCGTCGGCCCCCGCTGGACCCCGCGCGAGGGTGGCAGCGGTCCCGATTACAAACAGATGTAAGAGGGACCCGAAAATGGCGAGCCTGTTCACCAAGATCTTCAATAAAGAAATTCCCGGCCGATTCGTTTACGAGGACGAACGCTGCGCCGCCATTTTGGACATATAACCCAAGGCTCCTAAACATATTTTAATTATTCCTCGCGAAGAGATCGAACCGGGCGCGACCGCCACCGATAAGCACGCGGCCCTGCTCGGTCACCTGCTGCTCGTCGCGGCCAAGGTCGCCCGCGAGCAGGGGCTCGAAGGCGCAGGTTACCGGCTCGTGATCAATACCGGAGAAGACGGCGGCCAATCCGTGCCCCACCTGCATATTCACCTGCTCGGCGGACGCCCGCTCGATTGGCCTCCCGGCTGAACTTGCTACACTAGCCTGCCAAAATTCGTCGCCAAATGCGATACACCGCCACCTCAGCTACGAATTCCGCGTAGTTAGCGCTGTATCACTCTGGCACACGGTTCGCTCTTCACCCGTGTGGGAGGGTCCGACATGACCTATCTAGCTCTCGCCCGTT
>DAISHW010000329.1:2735-3272 GCA_036822295.1 Bdellovibrionales bacterium
CCATCATGGCCGGCCAGGCGCATGCGGCCAATGCTCCCACACCCACGACGGACAACGGCGGTCTGATCAGACGCAAAAAGCAACAGGTCGGCGATACCCCCTCGGCGGCGTCCGTCGCGGTTCAAAACGAAAATCTACTGATCGACTACACCCAACAGATCGCGGCCGACGAGTCCAATCCCGAGCGCTCGATCTACGGCTTCGTCGATGAGGTGGACGCCTTCGACACGGTCGTTCGCCAGAGCGCGGACGGCTACGGCATTTCGATGATCGAAGGCGAAATGGGCTCGGGTCGCGACGCCTTCTTCCGACAATATGTGCGTTTCAACAATCCGGCCGTCTATCGCCTGAATTTCGAGGAACTCCGCAACCTCCAGGCCAAAAACGACGTGGAAATGGCCGCCAAACTCGAAAGCGCTCTGAACTGGCTGCGCAAACAAGCCCGTCAAAATCCGGGTCAACGCACGATTTTGTACATCACCGACGCCAGCCAACTGAAAACCGGCAACGAAATCATGCCGCTCGACGTGCTCATCA
>DAISHW010000330.1:0-1035 GCA_036822295.1 Bdellovibrionales bacterium
CTTCACCTCGGGCAGACCGATCTTGGTTTCCGGGGCGTCCGAGGCGATGCGGTAATCGCAAGTCAAAACCAACTCGCAGCCGCCCCCCAGGCACGCGCCGTGGATCGCGGCCACCGTGATCATCGGCAGATCTTCGAGCGCGTTGAGAATGGAATGGGCTTGATCCAAGACGCGTTTGAACTCCTCGCGACTGTTGATTTTTTTGATCTCGTCGATGTCGGCGCCAGCAATAAATATTTTCGATTTACGAGATACCAGAATCACCGCTTTGTAGTTCGAGCGGCCGAGCTCCTCGACCACTTCCTTCAAGCGCGCCATCACCGGGGTCGAGAGTTTATTGACCTTCTCGCCGACCAGATCCCATTCAAGAAGTGCGATTTCGCCTTTGGGAACGATTCTTAAGCTTTCTTGGATGCTCATCGACTATGCCTCTCTTTCCAGAATCACGGCGCCACCTTGACCGCCGCCGATGCACAGCGTGGCCAAACCGAATTGCACGTTACGTTTCTTCATTTCCTTCATCAAAGTCACCACCAGGCGCGAACCCGTCGCGCCCACCGGGTGACCCAGCGCGATCGCGCCGCCGTTCACGTTCATGATCGACGGATCGATCGAGCCCGCGCGGCCCGTGCCGAGCTTCTCGTTGCACCACGTATCGCTGTCCAGCGCCTTCACGCAGGCGATGACTTGGGCCGCGAACGCCTCGTTCAACTCCACCAGCCCCACGTCTTTGAGAGCGATGCCCGCACGTTTCAACGCGATCGGCGTCGCGTAGGCCGGGCCCCGACCCATGCGCTCCGGTTCAAGGCCCGCGAACGCGTAGCTCTTAATCGATGCGATCGGTTGCATCCCGAGCTCTTTGGCCTTCGCGCGACTCATCATCAGCACGCCCGCCGCCCCGTCGGTGATCGGACACGCATTGCCCACGGTGATGGTTCCGTACTTGCGATCGAAGAACGGCTTGAGTTTACCCAATTGCTCCATCGTCTGCTCCGCCCTGGGGCCGATGTCTTGGGCCACGTACTCTTTGAAGGC
>DAISHW010000330.1:1045-2189 GCA_036822295.1 Bdellovibrionales bacterium
GGCGTGATCTCCTCGCCCAGGCGCCCGCTCGCTTGCGCGGCCACGGCTTTCTTATGGCTATTCAGCGCCAACGCGTCTTGCTCCTCGCGCGAAATATTCCACTCCTTCGACAAGATTTCGGCCGTCTGGCCCATATTGATGCCGACAAAGGGATCCGTCAGTCCCTCCATCACGGAGATGCGCGGCTTATAAGGGGCGAACGCCATCGGCGGCGTGAACATCAATTCGAAAATCTGCTTGAAATCGGCCTTGAGCAAGCCGCCCAGAGCGCCGAGCTGCTGACCCGTCGAGCGCGCGCCCATCAAACGCTGAAACGCCTTAACGAACGGCTTGCTCATGATCAAAGGCAGCTGCGACATGTTCTCGGTTCCGCCGGCGATCACGACATCGCAAGTGCCCGCGCGAATGCGCTCAAAACCGGTCGTCACGCTCTCGAGCGCCGAAGCGCAATTGCGATGCACGCTGACGGCGGGGGTTTTGATCGGCACGCCCGCGCGCAGAGCCACGACGCGCGCGATGTTCACCGCGTCCGGCGGATTGCCGGTGTTGCCGATGATCACCTCGTCGACCAGATTCACGTCGACGCCCGAACGTTCGATCAACTCGTGCACGGCCACGCGGCCGAGCTCGGCGGGATGCACGTCTTTAAATTTGGTGTCTGATTTCACGAAGGGAGTGCGAACGCCTTCGACCAGTACGACATCGCGGTCACTCATGGTTGTCTCCTGATTTCTGATAGATCGATGCCTTTTTAAAGTGCGCGCCCGAACCCCAAAAGTCAACTCAGTCTAGCCCAGAAAACAGGCGCGATTTTGACCACTTAGGTCATCCGCGGCGATTGACTTCCGGGACCGCCGTTCCTAAGCTCAAAGACCTTGGGAGCCAACACTATGAATCGTTTGAGTCTGGATAAAGAAGCGCTCGAGTACCACACCAAACCCACGCCCGGTAAGGTCGAGGTCATCTCCAGCAAGGAATGCGCGACCGAACACTCGCTCTCACTCGCCTATTCGCCGGGTGTCGCGGCCCCGTGCAAAGAGATCGCGAAAGATCCCGCCAAAGTTTACGACTACACGCCCAAAGGGAACCTGGTCGCGGTGATCCCCAACGGCACCGCCGTTTTGGGACTCGGCAACATCGGCCC
>DAISHW010000330.1:2199-2978 GCA_036822295.1 Bdellovibrionales bacterium
TCGACATCGAACTCAACGTCACGGGCGTCGAGGAATTCATCGCCGCGGTCAAAGCTTTGGAACCGACCTTCGGCGGCATCAACTTGGAAGATATCGCGGCGCCCGAATGCTTCGTCATTGAAGAACGGCTGAAGAAAGAAATGAACATCCCGGTCTTTCACGACGACCAGCACGGCACGGCCATCATTTCCGGAGCCGCGCTGATCAATGCGGTGCTCGTCACCGGCCGCAAAATGGCCGACGTGCGCGTGGTGTTCAACGGCGCCGGCGCGGCCGCGATCTCGTGCGCGAAGATCTTCAAGGCGCTCGGCGTGCGGCGCGAAAACATCATGATGTGCGATTCGCAAGGCGTGGTGTACCGCGGTCGCACCAAGGGCATGAACAAATACAAAGAGGAGTTCATCGTCGACACCGAGGCCCGTACCCTGGCCGACGCGCTGAAGGGCGCCGATCTCTTCGTGGGCTTGAGTGTCGCCAACGTGCTCACGCCTGAAATGCTCAAAAGCATGAACAAGGCGCCGCTCGTCTTCGCCATGGCGAATCCCGATCCCGAAATCGATCCGGCCCTGGCCAAAGCGCCCCGACCTGATGTCATTATCGCCACGGGCCGCTCGGACTTTCCGAACCAGGTGAACAACGTGCTCGGCTTCCCGTCGATCTTCCGCGGCGCGCTCGACACGCGTTCGACCCAAATCAACGAAGAGATGAAGCTCGCCGCCGTCCGCGCGCTCGCCGAACTGGCGCGCGAAGACGTTCCCGACAGCGTGTCGGCGGCCTAT
>DAISHW010000330.1:2988-3259 GCA_036822295.1 Bdellovibrionales bacterium
CCGCCACTTCCACTTCGGCCCCGACTACATCATTCCGAAGCCTTTCGACAACCGCGTGCTCTTGAAAGTCGCGCCGGCCGTGGCCAAAGCCGCGATGGAAACGGGCGTGGCCCGCAAGCCCATCGAAGACCTGGCGGCCTATGCGCACCAACTCGAAATGTTGCAAAGCCGCACGCGCGGATTCATCCGCACGATCATGAACCGCGTGAAGTCTTCGGCCGCCGCCAAAAAATCCGATATGCCGATCGTCTATCTGCCCGAGGGCCGCAGC
>DAISHW010000331.1:0-3249 GCA_036822295.1 Bdellovibrionales bacterium
CCGTGGGACGAGACCAGTTTTTACGTCAAAGCGATTCTGCGCAATTTCCTGATCTACAAGCTCTTGGACGGGTCCAAACTCTCGCTGTCGGAGCCGATCTGGGTGGACGCGAAAGCCAATCCACGTTAGCCTGAAAGTCAAAAGTATCCGATGTGATTTTGTGATTTTGTGATTTTGTGATTTTAGGAGACATAATGTTTTCGACCGCCCGTACGGGACTCGCGCTTTGTTTAGTCCTCTTCATGACCGCTTGCGCGAGCACCCGAAAGATCGAGCCGATGACCGTTCAAGAATCGGCGAACATCGGCGGCGAAGCGATGCGTGAAGCCAGCCGCGCGCAGATCCAGGAAACGGAAGTGTCTTCGGAGGACGTCGAGAAAAACGTGGAGCGCCCCTACAAGAGCGCGTATGGCGAAATCGCCCTTGACGACAACGAACACGTTCAGATGTGGGTGCGCTACTTCCAAGGCCGCGGGCGCCACCACATGGATCTGTACCTGGCGCGTTCGAGCCGTTACTTACCCATGATGAAGAACGTGCTGCGCGAAAACGGTTTGCCTGAGGAATTAGTTTACATCGCGCTCATCGAATCGGGGTTCAGCCCGCGCGCCCACTCGCGCGCCAACGCCGTCGGTTACTGGCAGTTCATCCGCTCCACCGGCAAACGTTTCGGGATGCAGATTGACACCTTTACGGACGAACGTCGGGATCCGGTGCTCTCGACCCGCGCCGCCGCCGAGTACTTCAAAGCGCTGCATAATCTACTGGGTTCATGGCACTTGGCCATGGCGTCTTATAACGTCGGCGAAGGCCGCGTCTTGCGCGCCACGCGCAAATACGGAACGAAAGATTTCTGGGCGTTGATCAAAAAGCGCCGCGCGCTCCCGGCGGAAACCCGGCACTACGTCCCGAAATTCATCGCCGCCACGATGATCGCCAAAGATCCGGCGAAGTACGGCTTCTCGAACATCGAATATCAAGATCCGCTGTCCTATGACACGGTAGCCCTGCAAAGCCCGATCAGCCTTTCGAAACTCGCTTCGAACATCAACGTCGACATCGAGGAACTGAAACTGCTCAATCCGAAATTCCGCACGGACTTCGTGCCGATCTCGCGCGGTACCGAGACGGTCGTTCGTATTCCCGTCGGCCGCGCGACCGATGCGCTCGCGGCGCTTTCGCTCAGCGTGACGACGCAACCGAAGATTTTGAACGCCGAACATTTCTACTACCGCATCCGCCGCGGCGACACGCTGTCGACCATCGCGCGCAAACACCGCACGACGGTTTCGCAGCTGCGCCGTCTGAACGATCTTTCGAACCGCACGCTTTTGCGTGTGGGCCGTTCGATCAAAGTTCCGGACAACGGCGGCGAGATCAAGGTGATGGTAGAAGAAGAGTCCTCGCGTCGGCCCGCGGGCGGCGGCAAGACGGTCGTCTCGGCCGTCGACACGCGTCCGACCTCCACGCACCACGTGGTTCGCCGCGGCGACAACCTGTCGACCATCGCGCGCCGGTATGGCCTGTCGATGAGTGAACTGCTCAAGCTCAACAACATCAACACGCGCTCGGTGATCCGCAAAGGCCAGAAGCTGCGCGTGCGTCCCGATTCGGCTCCGACCAGCGCGAAGATCCAGCCGAAACGTTCGACCGTCGCGTTGGCTGAGTTCCGCTCGCAATCGGCCTCTAAGAAAGTCGCGAAAGAATTGGCGAGCCAATCTCCGCGCCGCATGGCCGCGAGCTCTTCTGTCAAAGACGCCGCTCGCAAACACAAAGTAAGGCGGGGAGAGACCCTTTACGACGTGTCCAAAAAATACGGCGTCACCCTCGCCGAGCTGGCCCGCGCCAACAACGTGAAGTGGAATCACCGCGTGATGGCCGGCGAAAAGCTGATGATCCCTTAAAATCAGTTCACATTCCACGAACGAGCGAGTTCAACCCAGCGTTTGGTGGAGTCGATCGTGGTGCACATCAACGTCAGCGTCGAACCGACGGCGGTGGGATTGCTAATCGATAAGGACCCGGACAAAACCATCGAGTCGGCGGTGGCGGTGCCAACGGCCGTATCCGACAGAGTCAATGTTCCGGCCGCCCTGCCGACCACCACGATCGTTAAACGTTGTCCCTGGGCGTAGAGTCCGGAATCGCAACCGGTGATGGTGGTGACGCCACTCGTACCCGAAGTCTGAGTGAGCAGGATCGTGCCCGCGCCGTTGGCCGCAAACGAGGTGATTGAGCTGTTCGAGTTCACCGTTTGAATGTCCTCGTAAAAGCCTTCCGCTTTGACTTTGCCGTTCACCGTCAATAGGGGAGTCGAATCCGTCTCGAGCGTCATGATCTGGAAGTCCCCGTAATCGCCCCATTTCATAACTTGATTGTTTTCGTTTTTGAAGATGAGCGCGCCCACATAGTCGGTAAGGATCGTGCCGCCGGCGTTCGAGCCGGAGTTTTTACTCACGAACGACAATACGGCGTTGGCGTTCGAACTGGGGCCGGGGCCGATCGTGAATTGCGCGTCATTGGCGGCGGAGGTGACCACGCTGTGAGCGATGCCTGGAAAAGTGACACCGTGACTCCAAGCGGAAGCGTGACTGGTTGTGGTCACGCCGTTGCGCGAGGACGCCGGCCAGAATGAGATTCCGGGAACGATTTCCGCGTAGATCGTTCCGCCGGCCGAAGTCATGGCACCCGCATGCAGCGCGATCAAGCAAAGGTTGCTGTCTGAGGTGTAAGGATTCGAGCCCCATGCGCTGCCGGTGGGGCTCGCGGGACAGGTACAAACGATACGGTCGCCGGAAGTGGGAGACGTGTCCAAGTCCGCCGGGCAGGCGGCGACCGGGGGTAACATGTCCGCCGTCATCCAGTTCGTGCCGTTGCAAAGGTGCAGGCGGTTGTTCAAGTAGCGCATCGTGCCCGCGAGCGTCCCGGTGCATGCCGCGGGATCGTTGCCAAGCTTGACGCCGCCTGCGACATCGAGTTTGGCGGCGGGCACGAGCGTGCCGACGCCCACGTCGCCACTTGCGGTCACAGACACGCCTTCGTTCTGACCGTCACCGCTCAGCCAGTACGAACCCAGCCGGATGTTCTGGCCTGCGATGTGGTTACCAAGATTGTCTGACCCACCGGCGAACGTGCGCGGTTCCCAAACGCTCGTGCCCGCGTTCCAAGTGATCACCTGATCACCCGACGGCGCGGCTGAGGCGACGCTGCGGCCCTGGAGTTGAACGGCGTTCACGTTGGTAAGGAGCG
>DAISHW010000332.1:0-3245 GCA_036822295.1 Bdellovibrionales bacterium
GCGTGAAGCACGCGGTGGTGGTCCGTCACACGGGCTCCCCGGTGAACATGCAGAGCGGCCGCGACGTTTGGTACGACGAACTGATCAAGGATATGCCCGCCGAATGCGCGCCGGAAAGCATGGACGCTGAAGACCCGCTTTTCCTTTTGTACACGTCCGGCTCGACCAATAAGCCCAAGGGCGTTTTGCACACGACGGGCGGCTACCTGACTTATGCCTCGTTCACGCACGAAATCGTTTTCGATTACAAACCTAAGGACATCTACTGGTGCGCGGCCGATATCGGTTGGGTGACGGGCCACTCGTACATCCTGTACGGACCGCTGGCCAACGGCGCGACCAGTGTCTTGTACGAGGGGCTGCCGACCTATCCGAGCGCTTCGCGAATCTGGCAGATCGTCGACAAGTACGCGGTGAACACGCTTTACACCGCGCCCACTTTGATTCGCGCGTTGATGGCGCTCGGCGACGATCCGGTGAGACAGACGTCACGTGAAAGTTTACGCTTGCTGGGCTCGGTCGGCGAACCGATCAACCCCGAAGCGTGGCTCTGGTATCACCGCGTGATCGGCGACGGCCGTTGCCCGATCGTCGACACTTGGTGGCAGACGGAAACGGGTGGGATATTGATCTCTCCGCTGCCGGGCGCGACGGATTTGAAGCCGGGCTCGGCGACCATGCCTTTGTTCGGCATAAAGCCGCGGATCGTGAATGAAAAGGGCGAAAAACTCGAGGGTGCGTGTGAAGGCCACCTTTGCATCGAGGATTCTTGGCCCGGTCAGATGCGGACGGTGTATAAAGATCACGAACGTTTTTATTCGACGTATTTCGCGACCTACCCAGGACTTTACTTTACCGGCGACGGCTGTAAGCGCGACGCCGACGGATATTATTGGATCACCGGTCGCGTGGACGATGTCTTAAACGTCTCGGGTCATCGCTTGGGAACCGCGGAGATCGAAAGTTCTTTGGTAGGCCATAAATCCGTGTCCGAGGCCGCCGTGGTGGGTTTCCCTCATGATATCAAGGGCCAAGGCATTTATGCTTATGTGACCTTGAAAAAGGACGTGAGTCCAACCGAGGACTTACGCAAAGAACTTAGTGAGCACGTTCGGCGCGATATCGGTGGTTTGGCGAAACCCGATTTCATTCAATGGGCACCGGCATTGCCGAAAACGCGCAGTGGAAAAATCATGCGCCGGATTTTGCGCAAAATCGCATGCAATGATTTAGAGGGCTTAGGCGACACGTCCACACTCGCCGATCCCGGCGTCGTCAAAGATTTGATGTTGGAGCGCATGAGGCGTTGATTTTTTGATTGCGAACGCGAAATCAGCATGCCTATGATTTAGGCATCATTTCCAAGCTCGTTTTCGAGTCAAGAAATGGCACTCCGAATATCTCGTGCGACAGCAAGGATGCTGAATGAGAATTGAGCAGAATTTCAGCGAAAAAAATATTTGTCCCACGCCGTCTTGCATCGCGATTGACAGTATCTTTTTCAACGCGATAGCGTTTGGTTGTTCAGATTCTGTTGGGATTCGCGTTTTCGATTCCACGACAAATTTTAGAGCAAGGTTACTAAAATTCAGAGGGGGATTTCAGTGACCTTCCAAGGCCATTCGCGTGGTCAAGGGCATCGTATCCACAAAATTAGGGGGCAACATGAACGTGCAGCACGAAACAATGGATAAGGATATCACCGCCGCCACGCCCGCGGGAGCGACGGCTCCGCCCACGGAAGGAACGGGCGCCACGACGTCGGCGGAAGGTCCGATCGTCATGCGCGTGCGCAAACGCGACGGCACGCTGCAGCCGGTGGACGTGAACAAGATCGTGAACGTGGCTCTCGCCTGCTCGACAGGTCTTAAAGAAGTCGACCCCATGCGCGTCGCCGCGAAAGTGATCAGCGGCCTGTATGATGGCGCCAGCACGAAAGAGCTCGATCAGCTTTGCATTCAAACCGCGGCGCTTTTGATCGGCGAGGAACCGCAGTACTCGCGCCTGGCGTCGCGCCTGCTCGCGCGCTACATCGGCGAGGAAGTCACGAATCAAGGCGTGCGCAATTTCTACGACTCGGTCACCTTGGCCTATAAGCAAGGCTTGGTCAGCCAGGACAAGTTCGATTTCGTGAAGGAACATAAAGAGGCCCTGAACATCATCATCAACGACTCGAACACGCAGCGCTTCGAGTACTTCGGCCTGCGCACGATCTACGACCGCTATCTGTTGAAGGATCCGCACAGCCGTCAGGTCATCGAGACCCCGCAGTACTTCTTCTTGCGCGTGGCTTGCGGCCTGGCCAAGACCTTCCAAGAAGCGCAAGAATTCTATGAATTGATTTCGTCTTTGGATTACATGCCGAGCTCGCCGACCCTGTTCAACTCGGCGACTATGCGCCCGCAGCTTTCAAGCTGTTACCTGCTCGACTCCCCCGTCGACGATCTGGGTTCGATCTACGACAAATACAAAGACATCGCCATGCTGTCGAAGTTCGCGGGCGGCATCGGCGTTTCGTTCTCGCGCGTGCGCTCGCGCGGGTCTTTGATCAAGGGCACCAACGGCCATTCGAACGGCATCGTTCCGTGGCTCAAGACTTTGGATTCATCGGTCGCGGCCGTGAACCAAGGCGGGCGCCGCAAGGGTGCGGCGTGCATTTACCTGGAGTCGTGGCACTCGGACATCGAGGAGTTCCTGGAACTTCGCGACAACACGGGGGACGAAGCCTCACGCGCGCACAATTTGAATTTGGCCAACTGGGTTCCCGACATCTTCATGCGCCGGGTGGAAGAGGACGCAATGTGGTCGCTCTTCGATCCGCGCGAAGTGCCCGAGTTCGTCGACATTTACGGCGAGGAATTCGAAACCGCTTATTTGAAAGCGGAAGTTTCAGGCCGCTTCGTGCGCCAGGTGAAGGCGCGCGATCTGTACTCGCGCATGATGAAAACGTTGGCCCAAACCGGCAACGGCTGGATGACGTTCAAGGACGCCTCGAACAAAAAGTCGAACCAAACGGGACTTCCGCAAAACACGATTCACCTTTCGAACCTTTGCACCGAGATCCTAGAGGTGACTTCGAATGACGAGACCGCGGTGTGCAACCTGGGCTCGATCAACTTGGGCGCGCACGTCGTAAACGGCGTGTTCGATTTCGAAAAGCTCGCGCACACCACCGAAATCGCGATCAAGTACCTGGATCGCGTGATCGACATCAACTTCTACCCGATCGGCACGGCCGGCTCGTC
>DAISHW010000333.1:0-3240 GCA_036822295.1 Bdellovibrionales bacterium
AAAAGCGACGAATCGAGCGGTGCAAAGCCGGGCCGCTGGGTTGCCCTGGAATTTTATATTTGAGTCGGCTCTTCGTCAGTCGCGAGCCGCTGGCAGTGTCCATGTTTTCCGCGAACGCGACGACCGTGGTACCGAATGTCGAAGTCAGAAGTTCGGGAAGTTTCGCCGTCGCCGGACTCTGGTGATTGATGCTCAAAAGAACGAAATCGGGTTTGTGTTCCGAAATATACTCGATGGACTTCGAAACGCTATTCATCGCGGTGGTCGGCCATCCACGACGACTTAGGAACGCGGTGGCCTGTCCGAGTTTGTTCGGATTTTGCGCGATAACAAGAATATTGAGCTCGATATCATCAAGATCGATTTCCTGCCGCGCAATTTCGGTTGTGCTTTTATCGTCAGCCACTTCCGCTAAGACCTCTTGAAACAAGCCGATTCTTTAAAAAATCGGCTTTTGGTTTTCAAGTTTCTTATCGGAATTTTCCGTCAGTTTTTAACGGGTTGAGGACAGCAACTCGACCTAGATCTTGCCGGCGACGCCGTTAGCGACGAGCCAAGTCAAGATGAAGAGCGATTCGATCAGCGCGAGCACCACGATCATCGGAACGAACATGGCGTTACGAGCTTGCGGGTTACGAGCTAGACCTTCCATCGCCGCGGCACCGACTCGACCTTGGCCCGTGGTCGCGCCGAAAGCGCCCAAACCGAGCATGATCGCCAGACCCAAAGCGTAGAGGCCTTTGTCACCCATCGAAGACGCCGAGGCAGCGGCTTCTTGTGCGAAAGCGGGTGCCGACGCAAACAAGGCTGCCAATGAAACCAAAGATGCTTTTCTCATGTAATACTCCCTTTTTCGTTTCTCTAGTGATCGTGTGATATAGCCATCGACACGTAAATCATCGACAACATCGTGAAGACGAACGCTTGCATTGATGCGACGAAGATTCCCATGCCGTAAAAGATCGCGGGAACGGGGATGAACCAAAGCCCCTCGAACATGTGCAAGAACACACTCAAGACAGTGTGATCGGCCATGATATTCCCATAAAGACGAAGACCCAAGGTGAGCGGACGCACCAAGTGACCGATCAATTCGATCACCACCATCAACGGCGCCAAAAGCAAAAGCGGACCCAGGAATTGCTTCAGGTAGCCGACGCCGTGCTCTTTAAAGCCGTAATAGTTGTACATGACGAAAGCGAAAAGGCCCAGTGCCAGAGTCGTGTTGATGTTGTCGGTCGCCGGCGTCATGCCCGGAAGCAGGCCCACCAGGTTGTTGATCCACACGAAAAAGAAAATCGCCGCGAACATCGGAACAAACTTTCGGCCTTCCTCGCCGATCACCATGTCCGCGATGCCGACGATGAACTCCAAAATCAGCTCAAAAAAGCCTTTGAGTGAGAAGCGCGAAGCCGGCGCCACCGCCGCGTCGCCTTTGCCCAGAGCCATACGGCCCGCGAAGGCGCCAACGACAATCAGGCCGCCGACAGCCGCGGCCGTCGCCACGTGTACCGTTTCGTGAGTGACACCGGGTGCGAGTTGCATCCAGTTAAAGTGAGCTTGAGCCAATTTAAACTGTCTCTTTCTTCGAGTAAAACACCGCCAAAGCCAAGGCGGTCACCAAAAAACATGCAATGCCAAGACCCGCCGCCAAAGAGCTGAAACCGCTCACGCGACTTAAAACGACTATAGATCCCAACAAAAGCGTGTATTTGATTACAATGATCAAGGACGTCCAAGCAATCGATTTTTTCATTAGTGTGCGCCAAGAACTCCATCCGAGAAGCGCAATGTTGGCCCACATAAGCACCGCCCCGGCACCGAACGACGCACCTAGCTGAACTCCCCAGCCGGCCACGGCAATTCCCGTAAGAACCAATGTCACCAAGCCTTGCAAAGCAAGCAGTGACTTAAGATTGCGGGTCGGAATCATTGTCCTTTTCGAACTTTCTTAAAAGTATAAATAGATGGAAAAACCAACTCAGCATCAGAACTAACACCAGATACGTGCTGGCTGTGGCCTTCCAGCCCATCTTTTGATCGATGAACTCACCCAGAAAATATCCGCCGACGCACATCGCGACCAGCTCAAAGCCGATGCCTAGAAAAACGATGCCCTTGTTCACTTCATTTCCTCCAGCCACGGGCGCCCGGTAGATTGGCCTGACGTTCCTTCAGACGCTCGATGCGCAAGTTCAAGAAGTCCGGGTTGGGATACTCGGGCCGCATGCGCTCAAGGACGCCAATCGCCTTTTCAAAGTCCTGCAACTCTTCGTACACGACGACCAAGTTGAGCCCAACGTTTTCCTTGACGGCGCGGGCGGGGAACTCTTTGAGAATCGCGTCCCAAAGCGCCGCGGCTTCGCCGGGCTGTTTATTGGCCACCATCACGTTGGCTTTCAGCATTCGAATCTCGTACAGGTTATCGCCCTCGGGCTTCGTCTCGAGCAGCTGATTGAGCTCGGCGACCGATTGCTCCAGATTGTTCATCTGAAAATGGCACTTGGCCAAATTCATGCGGTAGCGAAACGCTTCTTCTTTGTTGTCGGCGAGCTTTAAGAGCCTTTCGAATTCGATCACCGCCGCATCGAACTCTTGCAGGTTTTCGAAGTGAATCTGCGCGATGTACTGCTGCGCGGATTTTCGTTCCCGCGCATCGGGGGAACGTAAAACGATAAGGCGATAAAACTCGATCGCCTGGCGGTAGTTTTTAGCGTCGAGGTGCGCGACCCTTGCCCCGGTCCGCGCGGCGTTCAGGCCGCGCTCACTTCCGGGATCTTGATCGACGATCTGTTCAAGAATGGTCACCGCGCCGATGTAGTCTTGTTTCGTGATCGCCCGTTGGGCCCGATATTGCCGCATCCAATCCAGGCTGAGCGTGCAGCCGCCAAGATTCAAACCCAGCAGCAGAAGACACGCCCGACGTCGCATCACTCGCTCTCGGCCGCTCCACTCTCATCCGCTTCGCCGTCGTCTTCGAGCAGCGCCACGCCCGTAATGAACTCGCCGTCTTTCAAATCCATGAGCTTCACGCCCTGGGTGATGCGGCTGATGACCGAGATGTCCGAACAACGCATGCGGATTGATTGGCCCGTATTCGTCGTCAGCAGGATCTGTTGTTTGTCCGTCACCAGCAAAGCCGAAACCACAAGACCGACCTTCTCGGTGGTTTTCTGCGTGATCACCCCGACCCCGCCGCGGCCCTGCAGGCGATACTCTTCCATCACCGTGCGCTTGCCG
>DAISHW010000334.1:0-1586 GCA_036822295.1 Bdellovibrionales bacterium
GAAAGCGATCGGCCAGGACGGTCAGTTGATCTATCCTGACTTCGTCGAAACGGTCGTGCGCATCGTTCCGCTGTACTGGGCGCGCGCGTTCGGCGGCGTGTTCTACCTGAGCGGCTTCCTGGTGATGGGCTACAACATATACCGCACCGTCAAAGCTTCCCCGGGGCTTTCGAACGAAACGGTTCGTGTCGCGAACACCCGCATGTCCGCGGACGAAGGCAAAGGCCACCGCGCGCTCGAAGGTATGGCGACCGTGTTCTCCATTCTGGCCTTGGTCGCGATCCTGGTCGGTTCGGTCATCGAGATTTATCCGACCCTTTCGCTGCACAACTACATTTTGAAGGACAACAAGGTCGCGCCGTACACGCCGCTCGAAATCGCGGGCCGCGATATTTACATCCGTGAAGGCTGCTACGTTTGTCATTCGCAGCAGATCCGGCCGATGGTTTCCGAGGTGCTTCGCTACGGGCCCGCGTCGACCATGGATGAATCGATTCACGACCACCCTTTCCAGTGGGGCTCGAAGCGCACGGGGCCGGACCTCGCGCGGGTCGGCAAAAAGTATCCTGATCTATGGCACTACCGCCATATGGTGGATCCGCGCTCGGTCGTGCAGAAGTCGATCATGCCGTCGTACTCGTGGCTCGTGAAAGACAAAACCGATTTCTTGGGCCTGCGCAAGCGCGTGAGCGTGCTGCGCAACCTGGGCGTGCCTTACAGCGACGAGGAAGTCGCTCAAGCCGACCGCTTGGCCGAGGAACAAGCGCTCGCGGTGGCGAAAGCGGTTCATGAACAAGGCGGGCCGGAAGGTCTGGAACGTCGCGAGATCGTGGCCCTGATCGCGTACCTGCAAGCGTTGGGTCAGAAGGGCAAGGAGTGATTCATGAGTGGATTTTTGCGCCAGCTTTACACAAGCACCGATCTGACCGCCGCGGGGCTCATGATCTTCTTCGGATTTTTCGTGATCATGCTCGCCTGGATTTATCTGCGCACGGGCGCGAAACGTCATTATGAGGACATGGGACGCATGCCTTTGAACGAGGGGGAAATCTGTGAGTGACGACCAAAACCTGATTAAGGATCATGAGTACGACGGCATCCAAGAATGCGACTATCCGTTGCCGAATTGGTGGCTGTTCACTTTTCTCGCCACGATCATGTTCGGCTACCTTTACTTTATTCACTATGAGTTGGGCGGGGGCCAATCGATCTCGCAAGAACTCGAAGCGGATCTGGCGGCGGTCGAGAAGATCAAAAAGGCCCACGGCCCGGTCGGCGATTCCGAGGACGAACTGCAACAGCTCCTGGGCTCCGGGGCCGCGCTCGAAGAGGGCAAGTCCGTGTTCGCGGGCAAGTGCGCCGCGTGCCATGGGCCCGAACTGCAAGGCTCGATCGGTCCGAATTTGACCGATGAGTTTTGGATTCACGGACAAGGCAAGCTTGTCGACGTCGCCCTGGTGATCCGGAAAGGCGCTCTGGACAAAGGCATGCCGCCCTGGGACGGGCAGCTCAAGGATTCCGAGATCAAGGCCGTGACCGTGTTCATCGTCAGCCAAATCGGCTCGAAACCGGCCAATACCAAGGCG
>DAISHW010000334.1:1596-3206 GCA_036822295.1 Bdellovibrionales bacterium
CCGCAAGGGGAGAAGGTTGTCACCCACTAAGCGCCTTTCGATGCTGGACGAGCACGGGGGTCGCGAGCGGATCATACCCGCCGAGGTGCGCGGCCCCATTCGCCGCGCGCGCGTGGGCGTGCACGCGGTGTTGCTCCTGATCTTCGTGCTGCTGCCGTGGATCCGCATTGGCGACATGCAGGCGTTGCTTCTGGATTTGCCCGGCCGCCGCTTCGAGATCTTCGGCTTTTTGTTTTTGTCGCACGATGCCCCGCTGGTGTTCTTTCTTCTGATATTGGCCGCGCTCGTCTTGTTGTTCGTGACGGCGATTTGGGGACGCGTGTGGTGCGGATGGGCGTGCCCGCAGACGGTGTTCATCGACGCCGTCTACCGCCGCATCGAAATCTGGATCGAGGGCGATTACAGGCAAAGACGCAAACTCGCGGCCGAACCGATGAGCGCCCGCAAGGCCTTCAAGCTCGGCGCGAAATGGTTTTTGTATTTGATCGTGAGCTCCCTGATCGCCCATAGCGTGATGGCGTACTTCGCGGGCTCGCGAAAGCTGATCGCCATGATGCAAGGGTCGCCCACGGAGAACTGGGGCTATTTTCTTTTCGCCACCGCGATCACCGGTCTTTTGCTTTTGAACTTCGGGTGGTTCCGCGAACAATTCTGCATCATCATGTGCCCTTACGGCCGCCTGCAGGGCGCGCTGATGGACCAGCGCACGGTCACGGTTCTCTATGACGAGAAGCGCGGGGAGCCGCGCAAAGGCTCGGTGCGCGGGCAAAAGACCGGCGATTGCGTGAGTTGCAATCGTTGCGTCGAGGTCTGCCCGGTCAAGATCGACATCCGCCAAGGCGTGCAAATGGAATGCATTTCGTGCACGGCTTGCATCGACGCTTGCAACGAGATCATGCAGCGGGTGAAGAAACCCGAAGGACTGATTCGCCATGCGAGTCAGAGCACCGAGGAGTCGCTGTTCTTCAGGCCGCGCATTTTACTTTATGCCTTATTGATCGTGTTGTTCACGGGACTTCTGACGACTTCGATCGCGACTCGTAAACCCTATTCCGTGATGATCGTGCGCGCGACCGACGCGCCCTTTCAAATGTTGCCGACCGGCATGGTCTTGAACCACTTCAAAACACATTATATGAACCAGTCGAACGAGGAGCGCGAGGTCGAGTTCGTTTTGACCGCGGCCGACCTGGAGCGCGGATTGACTTTGACCCAGGCGGGCGGCATCCGCAAGGTCGCGCCCGGAGCCTCGATCACCCCGCATATCTTCGTGTCGGCCCCCAAGGACGTGTTCGGCGTCAAAGGCGAAGCGGTTTTTAAGATCAAAGTGGTCGATCATCTGACCAATACGGCAGAGGAAATCGAAGTAAAGGCGCTCGGCCCTTACTCGGCCGGCTCTTGATCTTCGGTCGCAAAGCCGTACTCGCGTTCTTTGCGGTACAGCGTGCGGCGGCTGATCCCTAGGATCTGCGCGGCCTTTTCCTTGCGGCTTCCGGTTTTTTCCAGGACATGGGCGATGTAGCGCCGCTCGAGCTCCTCGAGCGCGGGAAGACCCGCCACGTTCTGACCGAAGAAATTCTCGAAACTGCGTTCATCGCCGACCGGGACGG
>DAISHW010000335.1:0-3179 GCA_036822295.1 Bdellovibrionales bacterium
GCCGACGTTCCGCGTCTTCGCTTCATGAACTCCAACAAAGTCGACGCCGACGCGATTTTGCGTCTGTACGCGCAGCACACGACCGGCAGCGTGCGCACGGTCGACGAGGTTCGCCGTTTCCTGCAGATCCCGAACTCGCGCGTGTTCACCGCTTGGGACGAACAAAATCGCCTGCAAGCCTATGCGATCGAAGGCAAAGGCGCCGATCTGGACGGCTACATTCACGAATGGGGGGGCGGCGTTTCGAAACTGCTTCCGCTGATCCGCTACGCCACGCAAGAGCGCAAACGCGCCCTGAACATCATAGCGCCCGCTCATTCCGAGAATCTGATCCGCCAACTGCAGGCCGCCGGCGGCCGCGAGCACCGGGGCGTGCTCGGGATGATCAAGCTTTTGAACACGCCGCATTTCCTGAGCAAGATCAAACGCTATATCCGCTCCACGGGCGCGCAAGACGTCGTGCTCGAAGCGCGCGAGGGCCAATACTACATCGGTCATAAAGAGCAGATCTTCCGCACCGATCTGGAATCCGATTTGGTGCGTTTGATTTTTGGCCCGCTCAAGGCCTCGCAACTCACCGCTCTGGATCCGGAGACCATGGACGTGTTCGAAAAGCTTTTCCCCATTTCGATGTGGGTTTGGGGATGGGACTCGGTATGAAGATGGAATCGCGCATCGGCTTTCACGTCGTGCATTTCGGCCTGACGATTTGTCTGGCGCTGCTGGTTTTGCTGACGTTCGGTTGCTCGAAACCCGAGGAAGAATCCAAGACCGATTTCGGCCCCGAAGTCAGCGGCGTGGTCATCGACCGCGCGCTCGGCAAGGCGATCCAAGGCGCGACCTTGAACGACATCGCGCTCGGCCAATACGTCGAATACCACGTCAATCGCCGCATCGAACAAGAAGAAACCACGATCACCCTGGGCGCGACACGCGTCGAAGTGGTGAGTCGCGAGGACACCGCCGACGCCGTGAAGTTCACGTTGAGGATCACGCGATCGACCCGTTTGACGGCGGACGCGGAGTTCGAAACGACGGTCAGCGAAGAGCCGTTGATCTTGAAGAAGGTTTCCCTTCAAGGCGTCGGCCGGCTTTCCGCGGCCAAGCTCAGCGAAGAGGCGCGGGCCAAAGCCAAACCCGTCCGCGTGACCTATCACCGCTTGAAAGAGTTCAGCAGAACCGAGGCCGTGCCGAAACGCGCCGGCGAGCGCGCCGATTGCGGCGGAATGACTCCTTGTTCGATGGTCGTCAACTACCTGCAGTTCGACATGGTTCAGTGGTACGACGACGGAAGCACCCAGAAAGTGTCGCTCGATTTCGGATTCTCGACCCAAACGCCCTTTTTGCCCTTCGGCCCGGACGGCAGCTTCGATCAACTCAGCGGCCTGATGGTCTTGGATTGCCGCAGCACTTATGTCCCGATCGAAAAGCGTACGGTCTACCTGCGCGACTGCCAAACGCTTGAGGATCTGCAAAAATAAGGGTACGCCCTCTCTTTTCCCGGGAGGTCGTTTCATGTCTAAAAAAATCGCGGTCGTGCTGTCTGGCTGCGGCCATAAAGACGGCGCCGAGATCACCGAAGCCGTGAGCGCCCTGATCGCCTTGAGCGAAGCCGGCGCCGCCTATCGCGTCTTCGCGCCGGGCGATCGTTTCGCCGTCGCCGATCCGATCTCGGGCGAGCCGACCGGCGAATCGCGCGTGATCTTGAAAGAGGCCGCGCGCATCGCCCGCGGGCGCATTCAAGACCTTGACGAACTGCGGGCCGAGGATTTCGACGGCCTTGCGTTTCCAGGCGGATTCGGCGCGGCTCTGCACCTGTGCACGTTCGCCAAACAGGGCGCCGCCTGCACGGTCCATCCCGAGGCCGAGCGCGTGATCCGCGAGTTTCATAAAGCCCAGAAACCCATCGCCGCGATCTGTATCGCGCCCGCGTTGGTCGCCCGGGTTTTAGGTCCGGAAAAAGTCACGCTCACCATCGGTAACGACAAAGCAACGGCCACGGAAATCGCTAAGACCGGCGCCGTCCACGAAGAGTGCGCGGTCGACGATTTCGTTTCCGACCGCGATCATCGCATCGTTTCAACGCCGGCTTATATGTACGACGATGCGAAACCGCATGAGGTCTTTGCGGGAGTGCGCGGCGCGATGCGCGAATTGGTCGAGATGGCTTGAGGCAAATCTGAACTTCGCGCCGATGAGTCCGACCGACCTTGCCACGTTTTCCGGCGCGGAACCCGTGAATGGCCGCGGCACCCGCCTTGCACTTTCAATCTCCTTGAATGGACCACCATCTTAAGGAGAAAGAGATGAAACACGAATTCAGAGCCCCCGGCACTCCGCGCCCCGAGAAACTGCAAGGCGCCCCCGGCCATCGCGCGGAAGCCAACATGTCACGCGCTTCGAAACGCGGCCGAGCGCCGCACCAAGACGCTTCTTTGAACACGGTCAGTACGGCGGTGACGAAAGAACTCGCGGGGCTCGCCCCCGGCGTGATCGATGACATCCTGGCGAAAGTCGGAAACGCGTTCGGCCAAGGGAACTTGAAAAAATGGAGCAAACTGATCGGTAACGGCAAAGACGGAATTGAATCTTCGTTGATGAACATCGTGCACGCCGCCGCCCCCACGCTTCCGAAGGACGTGAGCCTGGCGGATCTGACCGCGCTGGTGAAATGGAAGCCGGTCAAAGACAAGCTGGCCAAGCGCCCGGTGGCCACCGCCGCCAGCGTCGCGGCCGGGGTCGGCGCTCTTTACCTGCTGCGTGAGTACTTGAACCGCCAAGGCGGCTCGAGCGGAACTCCCCGTGCTTCGGGCAAGGCCCGCAAAACCACGACCCGTAAAGCGAAGTCCCGCGCGAAAGCGGCCCGCCGCCCGAGTCGTAAGAGCGTTCACTGATCCGGAATTTTTTTGAATCTTGGACCCACGCGCCGGTGACGCCGGCGCGTTTTCATTTCTAGATTCCTAGCGCCAGCGCTTCAAGACCGCCGCGTGGCGCTCTGCCATCCACAGACCAGCGAAAATTCGCGATTCCGCCTTCGCCGACCAACCCGTCAATTCCCGGAGCGGGTCTTCGCGGAAACCCGCGCACCACTCCTCTGCGGCGTCATTCAGGCGCCAACCCGGAACCACGCGGTCCACCAGTCCCCAATCGCGCGCTTCGATCGCGGTGAGCAAGCGCCC
>DAISHW010000336.1:0-3166 GCA_036822295.1 Bdellovibrionales bacterium
CGGCTGCGGCCGCGTCTTGAGCGGTCTGGCGAAGAAGATTGACGGCGGCCGAATGCGCACGTTCAATGTGAATTCACTCGAAGACCTTAAGGCCCTTGAGGCCGCTTTGAAAGGCACTTGATTATGCATCTCAAAGGCAAACGCATCGTCGTCACCGGATCGAGCCGCGGCATCGGCGCCGGGATCGCGAAGCACCTGGCCGAGCACGGCGCGCGCGTCGCGGTGACTTATTCGAGCAGCGCCGCCTCGGCCGAAAAGATCGTCGGCGAACTCAAAGGCGAAGGCCATATCTTGGTGAGCATGAACGTTTCGGATTCGGCCTCGGTCGAAGCGGGTTTCGCCGAAATCATGAGCCGCTTTGACGGCATCGATGGCTTGGTGAACAACGCCGGCATCACGCGCGACCAGCTTTTGATGCGCATGAAGGACGAGGATTTCGATGCCGTGATCGCCACCAATCTGCGCGGTGCCTATCTATGCAGCAAAGCGGTGATGCGCCCCATGCTGAAAGCACGCGCAGGCGCGATCGTGAATATCTCGAGTGTCATTGGCCAGATGGGCAATGCCGGGCAGAGCAATTACGCGGCTAGCAAAGGCGGTTTAGAGGGCTTTACACGCTCCGTGGCGCTTGAAGTGGCATCCCGTGGAATCCGCGTCAATGCGGTCGCTCCGGGCTTTATTGTAACGGATATGACCGACGCGCTGGACGAAAAGCAGAAAGAGGCCATTCAGAGCAAGATCCCCCTCCAACGTCTGGGATCCGTAGAGGACATTTCCCACGCGGTTTCGTTCCTGCTTGGCGACGCGTCGCTCTACATTACGGGGCAAGTGCTACAGGTTAACGGTGGTCTCTACATGTAAACTGTACTTAGCGCCCCTTTTTGCGCTATAACAGTCGTCATATTTCGATTTTGGTTTTGATTTTGTAACCCTTTATTTAGGAGCGAAAATGTCCTTGCAACCGAAAGTCATGAAAATCATCGAAGAACAACTCGGCGTAGATCCGGAGCGCGTGAAGCCGGAATCTTCGTTCATTGACGATCTCGGCGCGGACAGCCTGGATATCGTCGAACTCGTGATGGCGATGGAAGAGGAATTCGAAATCGAAATCCCCGATGAAGACGCCGAGAAACTGCGCACCGTTTCGGACGTGATGAAATACCTCGGCACCAAAGGTAAAGCTTAATAGGTAAAGCTCAATTGGCTTGATACGTGCGAGGACATCATGAGCGCTAATATTTTTGTTCGTCCAACTCCTCCGGCGCGGAGAGTTGTGGTGACCGGAATGGGTCTCATGACTCCGCTGGGCCTGAACTTGGCCGAGAGCTGGGACGGTTTGATCAACGGCCGTTCCGGTATCGCCAAGATCACCGCGTTCGATCCTTCGACGTACGACGCCCGGATCGCGGGCGAAGTGAAGAACTTTAATCCTGACGATTACGTTCCTAAAAAAGAACAAAAGAAAATGGACCGTTTCATTCAGTTCTCGCTCGCCGCCACGAAGATGGCGCTGGCCGACGCGGGACTGGAGATCGTGACCGACGAACAAAAGAGCCGCGCGGGCGCCATCGTCGGCGTCGGCATGGGCGGCCTGCCGAACATCGAAGCGCAGAACAATATTTTGCGCGACCGCGGACCTTCGCGCGTGTCGCCGTTTTTTATTCCGTCCGTGATCACGAATATGGCGTCCGGCCAAATCAGCATCACTTACGGTTTGAAAGGTCCGAATTACTCGGTGACGTCGGCATGCGCCTCTGGCGCCCACGCCATCGGCGAAGCCGCGGACTTCATCCGCCAAGGCAAATGCGATATCATGGTCGCCGGCGGCGCCGAAGCCGTCGTCACTCCGATGGCCATCGCGGGCTTCGCCTCGATGCGCGCTTTGAGCACCCGCAACGACAATCCGACCGCCGCCAGCCGCCCTTGGGACCGCGACCGCGACGGGTTCGTGCTCGCGGAAGGCGTCGGGATTTTGATTTTGGAAGACTATGAGCATGCCTCTCAGCGGGGCGCTCGCATTTACGGCGAGGTTTGCGGTTACGGCGTGTCGTCCGCTGCGTACCAATTGACGTCGCCTTCTTCGGGCGGCGCCGGAGCCGCGGCCGCGATGAAGATGTCGCTTGCGGACGCCGGCCTTCGTCCGGAACAAGTCGATTACATCAACGCGCACGGCACGAGCACTCCGGCCGGCGATGAACTCGAGACCGAGGCCGTTAAGAAAGTTTTCGGCGATCACGCCAAAAAGGTCTGGGTTTCGTCGACGAAGAGCATGACCGGCCACACCTTGGGCGCGGCCGGCGCGGTCGAAAGCGTCGTTTGTTTACAAGTTTTAAAGACCAACACCGTTCCTCCGACCATCAATCTGGACAATCCGAGCGCGGACTGCGATCTGGATTACGTGCCGAAGACGGCGCGCGAGAAGAAGATGAACTACGTCTTGAATAACAGCTTTGGCTTCGGTGGAACCAACTGCAGCGTTTTGTTCGGACGAATTTGATGTCGAATAAGTACAAGAAAATCTTTATCGCCAGCGACCATGCCGGGCTGGAGATGAAGCGCCATTTGATCGCGCGCCACCCTGAGTTGCCGTTTGTCGATCTAGGCCCCTCGTCCGGCGATTCGGTCGATTATCCCGATTATGCCGCGAAACTTTGCCAGGAACTGGAAAAGCATTTGGCCGATTCGATCGGCGTCCTGGTTTGCGGCAGCGGACAAGGCATGGCGATTCGCGCCAATCGCTTTCCGTTCGTGCGCGCGGCGCTTTGTTGGAACGCAGAGATCGCGCAGCTCGCCCGCGCGCACAACGACGCGAATGTCTTGTGTCTGGCCGGGCGCCACCTGGTTTTTCCGGTGGCCGATGAAATCTTGAAAGTGTTCTTGTCCACGCCGTTCGAAGGCGGCCGCCACCAAAAGCGCGTCGATAAACTTTAGAGGTATTATGTTTCTTGAAAAGCAAGATCCCGAAGTCGCGAAGTATTTGAGCCAAGAGACCGAACGCCAAGAGTACGGGCTCGAGATGATCGCCTCTGAAAATTACGCCTCGAAAGCCGTGATGGCAGCGCAAGGCACGATCCTGACCAATAAGTACGCCGAAGGCTATCCCGGCAAGCGCTATTATGGCGGCTGCGAATTCGTCGACGGGATTGAACAGCTCGCGATCGATCGC
>DAISHW010000337.1:0-3160 GCA_036822295.1 Bdellovibrionales bacterium
TGCCGTTGAGGGTGACGGCCTCGAGAATTTCGACTTGATCGGTGGCGGCGTTGTATTCGATTTCGATGCGGCTCGCGCTGGGCTTCGCGTCCTCGCTCTGCACGCGGATCAGGTATTCCACGGTTTGCGTGACGCCGCCGTCCTTCACGACGTCGAAGCCCACGTGCAGTTTTTCGAAGACGGTGCCGGCTTCACTCTTCGGGAGCCAGCGGGCGTGCGAGACGGAGCTCACGAGCGCCAGGAGCGCGAGAACCGCGGGTCTCACTTTTGGTGGCGCGCTTTGACGGGAACGGGTTGCGCCTCTTTGACTTTGGCGGCGACCAAAATGGAAACGCCGACCAGCACGAGTGCCGAGATGAGCATGTAGACCTCCGAGGGAAAGAACATGTTAAAGCGGCCGCGCCCGGTTGAAAAGTGGACTCGACCCCCGTCTTGAGTCGAAAGTCCAGGAAGGCGAACGGGTCTTCCCGGGGAGATTCGTTCAAGCGGATACTGAAATGGAGATGAAAAAGGTCATATTCGACAATATCCACGGCTACATCACCCTTAATCGCGTCGAAACAAGGATCCTGGAAACGCTCTACTACCAGCGCCTGCGCTGGATCCGGCAGCTCGGCTTCAGCTTCTACATATTTCCCGGTGCCACGCACACGCGTCACGCCCACGCGCTCGGCGTAAGCCATGTGATGGATCGTATTTTACGGTCGCTGGGACTGGCGGCTTCCGAGGAGAAATTTTTCGATCCCAAGGTGCGCGACGAGAAGACCACGTTTCACCGCATGATGCGTCTGGCGGCGATGCTACACGACATCGGCACGTTCCCCTTCTCGCATTCGATCGAGATGGCTTACATCAACCACTGGCGCAATCAATCGCAGGTCTCCAAACCCAAGTACGTCGCCAATCACGAAGTTTTGGGCAGCCATATTATTTTGAATACGGATTTTGACGGCGGCATCACCCGCATTTTGAAAGACGAGGGCATCGACCCTTTGGAGCTCTCGCGCATCATCGCCGGCAAGAGCGAGAATCTGTTGGCCAACCAGCTGATGCACGCCGACGTCGACGCGGACCGCATGGATTATCTGATCCGCGACGCGCATCACACGGGCGTGAAGATCGGTCTGTACGACTTGGATTTCCTGATCCGCTCGCTGCGCATTCACGAGCAAGACGATCAGCAGATGCTCTGCATTCACGAAGACGGCATCAACGTCGTCGACTCGTTCTTGGTGGCGCGCTATTTCTGGTACTCGCAGATCATCCACGAGGGCACGGGCTACAAGTTCGATTTGTTGGCCGCGAAGATCTGCGAATACTTCTTGGAGAACCAGCTCTCGTATTCTTTCGATAACTTGATGGAACGTGTGAGCGTGAATCCTTACGAGTATTTCACGTTCAACGATTCTTATTTCATGGCCAAGCTGCACGAGTACCTGGCGGGCCGCGCGCGCCATCCCATGATCGGCGAGTTGAGCGAGATGCTCGCGCGCCGTATTCCGCCAGCCCAGATCCGCGTGGCCCCCGTGAAGCCCACCGTCGTGCAAAACGAGGAGCATCGCCGCGAACTGGTCCGCCAATGCGTGAAGGCCACCGAATGGCTCAAAGACGAATTGAAGGGCATATCCCCCGACGCCTGGATGATTGACGACATTCCGTCCAAAGACGTGGTGTTCACCAAGAATCTAGAGGCGCTGAAGAAGTCCAAGGGCAATCCCGTGCAATCCCGCGATTCGGTGAAGGTCTTGACCCGTCACGGTGAGCTGAAGCTGCTGATCGACGTCTCGCAATCGTTGATGAAGGTTTTGAGCCAGTACCGCAACTTCATCCCGCGCATTTACGTCTCGCCCGCCACGTACCATATTTTGGAGAAGAAGGGCGTGCTCGAGAAAATGCGCCAGATGAAGTGGGACTAAGCCGGCTCATCACGCATGAAACCTTCAAACGCCGAAAGCGACGAAGCGTTCGACTTGTTTGGGATCGGTGTTGCGCAGGCGGGCCAGCTCTTGCCACTGGTCCTCGCCGACGGTGCCGACGGAGAAATAGCGGGCCGCCGGGTGCAGGAACATGAAGCCCGCGACCGTGGCGGCGGGGGCCATGGCGAAGGATTCGGTCAACCGGGCGCCGATCTTATCGCTGCCCCCCAAGAGCTTCCAGATGTCGCCCTTCAAAGTGTGATCGGGGCAGGCCGCGTAACCGGGCGCGGGGCGGATGCCGTCGTACTCTTCTTTGATCAGCTGTTCGACCGTCAGGTCTTCCCGCAAGCCGCATAGTTCGCGGAATTTCAGATGCGCGTATTCGGCCAACCCTTCGGCCAGACGGTCCGCCAGGGCCTTCACGATGATCGCGGAATAATCGTCCCCCCGCGTTTCGAATTCGCGAGCCTTTACCCCAAGCTCCTCGCCCGACGTCACGGCAAACGCGCCAAGGTAATCGGAACCCGAAGGCGCGATAAAGTCGGCAAGACTCAGCAGCGGCGCATCGGCCTTTTCGGGCTCGGCCTGCTGACGCATGAAGTGCACGGCGCTCACGGGCGCGTTCTCAAGATTCACGGTTTCGTTCACGCTCGTCGCTTTGAAAATCCCGATGCGCGCGCGCAAAGTGGTCCAATCCTCGTCGATCATGCGCTTAAGCAAAGCTTGCGCGTCTTTCCACAGCGCCTGAGCGGAGCTGCCATACTTCGGATGCTGCAAAATCGCCGGGTACTTGCCCTTCAAATCCCAAGTCCAGAAGAACGGCGACCAATCGACGTAGGACAAAAGCTCCCTGACGCTCACATCGAGATCAAAGACGCCCAGGCGCCCGGGCTCAGGACGCGCGCCGGCCTCGGACTTAAACGCGCGCAGACGCGCCTGGGTCAGCGGCAAAAGTTTCTTAGCGCTCGCCCGACGCGCAAAGGCCTCGCGCATCTCGCCTTGCAGGCGCCGCAACTCGGAAACGTACGCGGATTTCTTCTCGCCATTCAATTCATTGCAAACTTGCGTGACCAGCGAAGCGTCCTTCACGTGAATCACCGGGGATTCATAGCCAGGCGCGATCTTCACCGCCGTGTGCAGCTGCGAAGTGGTCGCCCCACCGATCATCAGCGGCAGATTCATCCCCCGGCGCTGCATCTGCTCGGCGACAAACGCCATTTCATCCAGCGAAGGCGTGATCAAAC
>DAISHW010000338.1:0-1019 GCA_036822295.1 Bdellovibrionales bacterium
TCACCTCGGCGTGCATGCCGTGGGTGCGGCCGGCCGACAGCGTGAACGAATGTTTCTTCACCAGCTTTTCCAAAATCGTTTCCAAACGGTCGAAACGCGAAAACAATTCCACGCTCGCCTTCACGATCTGAACGCTCAAAGCGGTGTCGAGCACGTCCGACGAAGTCATCCCGTAGTGCAGGTAGCGGCCCGACGGGCCGACATTTTCGGCGACGTTTGAAACGAAGGCGATCACGTCGTGCTTGGTGGTTTTCTCGATCTCGTCGATGCGCGCGACCGAGAATTTCGCTTTCGCTTTCAAATCGCGATAGGCCTTTTCCGGAATGATTTTGAGTTTGGCTTGGGCTTTGGCCACGGCCAGCTCGACCTCGAGCAGACACTCGAAGCGGCTTTCCGGCGACCAGATGTCGCCCATCTCAGGGCGCGTGTACCGCGTGATCACGGCGATCTCCTTGCTTCTTCAGTTCAGCGGCGCGCCAGGCGAGCAGACGTTCGAGGCTCAAAGCCTCGCGCGCGAAGCGGGCCGAAAAATCCACGCGCCCCATCGTCTCGGGCGCGATCCAGTCCCAGTTGCGCCAGGACGGCGGACTCTCGCCGCGCGCCTGGGCCGCCAACACGGGAGAATGCGGGCATATGGAATATTTCTTTTCATCGACTTTCCAATGCGCGAGCGGCAAACGCTCTTGCATCACGCGCTCCATCCCGCGCGCGACGGCGGCCCGCCGGCCCTCGTCGCGGGCGCCCGCAAACGGTACGCGCGCCCAAACGCGGAAGGTGTCCGAATCGGTCCAGCGCAAGATGAAGAAATTCGCGTAGGTCCATGGCAGATGAATGTCTTCCAAAACCAAACTGTACTCGGGGAAGCCGGCGGACCAGCTGCCCCGCACGGTCGTGCCCTCCATCAAGATCCAGTGCCACTCCGGCTCACGCACGACGCCCCCGAAAAGGTCCGCCGCGACTTTTTCAGAGAGCATTTTGGTTTCGCTCGAAGACAGGCACCAGATCCACTGCGGGAATTT
>DAISHW010000338.1:1029-3132 GCA_036822295.1 Bdellovibrionales bacterium
TTCAGGGCCTGGCCGCGCGCGCCGAATTCGATTTCGGTCAGGCGCGAGGACTCGATTTGCACATCCCGCAGGCCATCGGTCGCCACGAAATCAAAACCCAACGTGCGAAAACGCTCGAAATTCAAAACGGCCTGTTCTTTACCCGCGGGCACCACGCCCAAATCCGAATCAAAAGGGAAAACGTCGCTCCTTACGCCGCGCGACCACGATTCGCCGTCAAAAGGGGAAGTCCAAAAACCCAACAAGCGGCGTAGCCAATCGTCTTTGAATTCCGGAAAGACCTGGCCGCCACGCAAATTGCGCACGATTTCGTGACGCCCGTTGAAGAATTCGGCCATGGTGCCGCCGAGTTCCAGCGGACCTTTCTCGAGCCACAAGGTCAGGCCGCGCGGCAAAATCCGCAATTCGTCGGTGACCACCGCGTGTTCGGGGAACTGATTCGTACGCGCGATCGGAAACGGCCCGGCGCCGCGCTGATATTCCGGGGCGAAAGCTTGCGTGAAATCCAGCACGCGCACGGCAAAGCCGTTTTTCTGCAGTGCCAAGGCGAGCGTTTCGCCGCGGCCGAAGGCGGTCACCATTCCGACCTGCCAAAGGCTCATGCGTCGAGCCCTTCCCAAGACGGATCGGTCAACTCCCAACCCTCGGGATGCGAACCCTGGACCACTTCTCCCAAATCAAAGGCCACGTGGCCTTCAGAGCGACAAACTTCTTTTACGGCCGCGACCCGATCGGGCTCAACCACCCACACCATGCCGACACCGCAATTCAAAGTGCCCAGCATCGACATCCACGCCATACCGCTACGGCGTTTCACTTCAAGGAACGGCGCGGGCACGCGCCACGGATTCAAGCGCGCGATCAAGCCCTGGGGCAAAACGCGCGGGACGTTGTTCATACCGCCGCCCGTGATGTGCGCGATGGCCTGGACCCCTCCGACGTTCAGCGCGGCCTGCACCAGGCGCACGTACAAATGCGTCGGCTTCAAAAGCTCAGCCTTCCACTGATCCAAGTCGGCCGCGAACACCTTACGTAAGAGCGAAAAACCATTCGAGTGGAATCCGTTCGAACCGATTCCGACCAGCTTCATTCCGGCCTTCACCCGCTTGGCCCCGAGCACGCGCGCGCGATCGACCACGCCGACCGAAAACCCGGCGCAATCGAAGTCATTGCCCTCGTAAACGCCCGGCATTTCCGCGGTCTCGCCCCCGATCAGCGCGCAGTCCGAAGCCAGGCAGGCCTCGCGCACGCCCGCCAGGAACTCCTTGGCGGCCGGTAAGCGCAATTTCCCGGAAGCATAATAATCTAGGAAGAACAATGGCTTAGCCCCGCTGCAAACCATGTCGTTCACGCACATGGCCACCAGATCCTGAGCCACCTCGCGATAGCTCTCAAAATGCACGGCCAGCTTGATTTTGGTGCCCACGCCGTCGGTGCAGCTGACCAGGCAAGGCTCGGCGTATTCTTTGAAATCAGCTCTGAACAGGGCCGCGAAGCCGCCGATGCCTTCAACCAGTTTGTCTTGATGGGGCCATTTGGGGGGAGAGGTGGCTTTCAGCCAATCCACGAGCGCGTCGCCAGCCTCGACGTCTACGCCGGATTGCTTATAATCGACGGCCAAGTGGACTCCTTTGTCGTGTGCCTTTCAAGTACCAAACCCCCCGTCGGAATACAACTGTCTCAGGGCGATACAGTGGTGAATCCTTTTGGAACTCCCTGCCAAAATATGGCTTAATTTAAGATGGGATCACCTGGGGAATGGGACGAGGGACGCGAATGCCGAAAACGATGCTTATTAAAGTCGCATTGGTCTGTTTGACCATGCTCTGCTCGGGGTGGGCGCGCGCCGAAGACACGGGCCTTGAAGGCTCTTATCGCCTGGCCCAATTCGATGCCGATGACACCTACGACCCGTTTGCCGATTACTCCGAGTTCGATGAGGCGCAAGACGAAGAGGCCGACATCAACTTCTTCCGCAACGGGCGCTTCGTCACCGTCGGATTCACGGGAGGCATGCGCGGGTTCACGGGTGGCTTGGGCACCATGTACATCTGCAGCGGCTTCATTTCCGCGATAAACGGAACTTCTTTACGAATCGAATTC
>DAISHW010000339.1:0-3126 GCA_036822295.1 Bdellovibrionales bacterium
CAATTCGACAACATCATCGGTCAATCCGAAGCGATTCAAAACGTGCTCGGCATGATCGAGCGCGTGGCTCAATCCGACTCGACCGTTCTGATCATGGGCGAGAGCGGCACCGGCAAAGAATTGATCGCCAAGGCGCTGCACTACAATTCTTTGCGTAGCGCCGAGCCGTTCATTCCGATCAATTGCAGCGCGATTCCCGCCGAGCTGCTCGAGAGCGAACTCTTCGGGCACGTCAAAGGCGCCTTCACGGGCGCGATCGCCAATCGCAGCGGCCGCTTCGAAATGGCCGACGACGGCACTCTGTTCCTGGATGAAATCGGCGACATGAGTCCCGCCCTGCAGGTGAAACTCTTGCGCGTGTTGCAAGAGCGCTCGTTCGAGCCCGTCGGTTCGACCAAGACCATCAACGCCAACGTGCGCGTGATCGCGGCCACCAACGTCGATCTCGAAACGGCGGTCGAAGAGGGCGAGTTCCGCGAAGATCTGTTCTACCGCTTGAACGTCATTCCGATCCGCATTCCCGCTTTGCGCGAGCGCCCGAGCGATATTCCTTTGCTGCTCCACCACTTCATGCAAACGTTCAATCGCACGCGCGGTCGCCAGCTCACCGGCATCGCGCCCGACGCTTTGCAATTGCTGATGGCTTACTCTTGGCCCGGCAACATTCGTGAGCTCGAGAATCTGGTCGAGCGTCTGTCGATCTTAAAAGGCCAAGGCCAGATCGAAGTGCTGGATCTGCCCGAGAAGTATCGCCGGATCGCCGTCGAGGCCGATCCCTCGCGCTTGGATATTCCCGACAACGGCATGGATTTCAATTCCGCGGTCGACGCCTACGAGAACGCCTTGATCATGCGCGCGCTCGAGAAGACCGGCTGGAACCGCAATCAGGCCGCCCTGCTTCTGAAATTGAATCGCACGACGCTCGTCGAAAAGATCAAGAAAAAGGGCCTGCGCCCTCCGGAAAGCGCGCTCTGAATTTTCGCCGCTAGATTTTCGCGCCTATATCCGAGCGCATCCGCATGCCCCGCCAAGTCGCTTGGCGGGCCTGGCCGTAAGCGGCCTTCAATGCATCGGCGCGCGACGTGCCCATGCCGACGGCATTGAGAACCCGGCCGCCGTCACAAACCCACTGACCGCCCGTCTTGGCGGTGCCGGCGTGCAAGAAATAACTGGACGGCGTTTGCGCGCCCAAGTCGCCTTCGATCGCGACGCCCTTTTCCGGGTTCTCGGGGTATCCGGCGGCCGCCATCACCACGCACGCCATCTGCAGGTTCTTCCATTTCATTTCGGTCATCTCGCCCCGCGCGAGCTTCGCGAAAACGTAACCCCAATCGCCGTCGAGCAAAGGCAGAATCACTTGCGCTTCGGGATCGCCGAAGCGCGCGTTGTACTCGATCACCGTCGGACCGCTCGGGGTGATCATCAAGCCGATGTAAAGCACGCCGCGATAAAGCAACCCGCTGCCGCCCAAGTGACGCACGCTCGGTTGCACGATCTTCTCTTCGATCTGCCGCCGTAAGGCTTCGTCGATATGCAAAGGCCCCACGACGCCCATGCCGCCCGTGTTCGGACCCTCGTCGC
Source organism: Bdellovibrionales bacterium (assembly GCA_036822295.1). GTDB lineage: Bacteria > Bdellovibrionota > Bdellovibrionia > Bdellovibrionales > UBA1609 > JALHOQ01. The sequence continues at coordinate 1,582 of DAISHW010000339.1, forward strand.
CATCGCGCAGGCGTTTATGGTCTTGGCTGAGCGGCAAAACTTCGTGGCCTTCGCCGTTGGTCAGAATCAAATAAGAGATTTCATAACCGGGCTGGAACTGCTCGAGCAGCGCGCGGGCGCAGGCTTGGCCCAGAGCTTTCTTTTCGAACAGCGCTTCGGCCGCGGCTTTGAGTTCCGGCAGCGTCGGGCACAAGAACACGCCCTTGCCGGCCGCAAGGCCGTCGGCTTTCAACACGTACGGCGGCGTGAATTTCTGCGCGGCCCTCAGGGTGTCGGCGACATTGTCGACGACTTCGAAGGCGGCCGTCGGAATTCCGGCTTGAACCATGAATTCTTTGGCGAAGATTTTCGAGCCCTCGAGCTGGGCGGCGGCTTGTGACGGACCGACGGTCGGAACTCCCAACGCGCGCAAGCGATCACTCACGCCCGCAACCAAGTACGCTTCAGGCCCCACCACGACACAGTCGAATTGGTAGCGCTTCACGAATTCAGCCAAAGCCTTCTCGTCATTCAGATCGATTTTGTGGCAGATCGCTTCTTGAGAGATGCCGTCGCTGCCCGGACTCGCATGAATTTCCGTGACCGAAGGCGAGAATTTCAGCGCGCGCACGATGGCGTGCTCACGCCCGCCTTGACCCAATACCAAAAAACGCATGCAATGGTATTAGGGCATGACGCCCCGCCAGTCAAACGTCAGGACCACGTAAATTGAGAGACTCCGCCCTCCGTCTGCAAGATAAAACGGTTCTATTGGTCGGGCCTTTCGGAGGAGTCACCCAAGCCTGCCTGCAAACCCTGACCCAGTTCGGCTGCGACGTCGCCTTTGTGAGCCACCAGACGCCCCACGCCTCGCGCTACATCGACGGCATCAACGAAGCGCGCGAGGCGCACGCCCACTACGGCCGCGCCGCCTATTACTTTCTCCCCACGCGCACGGTCGAAGAAGTTCAAGAAGCTTTGAGCCAAGTCACCCGCACCTTGGGGCGCATCGACTGCGTGGTCGACGCGACGCCTTTGGCGGACGGTTCCGTCGACATGAGCATCGTCTTGGCCGAGCAATGCGTGCCGTTTTTGCTCGCCAAGCAACGCGGTCGCATCATCTTTTTGTTCGAAGATTCCTCGCTGGAGAAAATCGTTCCCGACACGGGCGCGTCGGCTTCACGGGATGAGTTGATCAAAAGGATTCGCGAGCTCGCGCAAACTTACCGCGGCAAAAACGTGACCGTGAACGCGATCGGCGTGGGCGCGACCGACGATTTTATTTTGAAGACCATGCCAAAGAGTCCGTCGATCAAGAAATCGGTCGAAGAGCTGCGGAAAGACCATCCCGCTTTGCGCCTGGTGGAGTTCCACGATGTCGCGTTGGGCGTTTCGTACTTCGCCAGCGCTTTGAGCGCCAGCGTGACGGGTCAGGTGCTGCGCCTGACTCACGGTTTTCAGTTGGACTAATCCAGGAATCTTTCGCGCTCCGCGGGCGTGGGAAGCCGGCACACGTTGCGTTTACCGAACCACAAATAGCGGTGGTCCGCGACCCATTGATAGACG
>DAISHW010000340.1:0-3117 GCA_036822295.1 Bdellovibrionales bacterium
TGTAAGAACTTCATGCCTGTCTGGATTCCTCACGCTTTGGCCACGCAGTGGAATCTACTTTTTCAGCACTTGTCTTTGATACTGGAGATCGCAGGGTGGGCCACTTGGCACCAAAACGCGCTCAAGCCCTTAAAACCCTTGGGAAATAAATTTTTTATTGGTTCAAATATTTGGTGCAAGTTTTGCTTGAGATAGGCTGAGGCGCGGAAATGGCTGAAATCGAAACCGACATTGAATTTGAGGACCCAGCGGAGGTCGCCGACGGCGAGGAGGAACTAGATCCAGTCGTCCTAGCCTACCGCGTGGGTGATCGCCACCGCTTTGTGCGCTTAAAGCGCTCAGAGGTGCGCGCAGACCCTGGCCTTGTCGAAGTCAGCAAAACCGCGCAGTCGTTCGACTATGACCCAATTGAAAGCCTAAACCGCGAGCCCGAGCAGGTGCGGCCCGCCGATTCCTACATCCAACGCAAAATCCAATTCAAGCTCATGGCAAAAGAGATCCGTAAGCGGATTGACGCCAAAAGCCTTTCATTAAAATCGTTCCCGGAAATCCATGACCTCAAATCCATGAACGACTCGGTCGTGCATTACATCCTGCGCTTGGTGACGGACCAACTTATCGCCGAGGGGCTATGGCGCGACGAGGACAAAGACCTCACCATGACCGAAGCGTTTCCATTGAGCCAGGCCGCGAATGAGTCGCGAATCAAACTCACGGGCTTTGATGATATTCAGGAGTCCGCGATCTGGCAGGACTCGGAGTTGACAGCGGAGGAAATCAGCGAAGGCGGGGCGGCTGCGCCCGCCCCAGCACCAATGCACCTTCCAACTTACGCGACTCCCATCCTGAACAACATCATGCGTGCAAGCCCAAAGGACCTCTATCACCAGATCGCCCGTCGCATGATCGAAACCCATTATTTCCAAGATCACCCGGAGCTTATGGAACTCTACCGCGCTTGTTATTTCGCCTCAAAAGGCGTTGAAGACGAGTCGCATTTTTTGGCGTTGATGGAGGCGGGCCTTGAAGCGGCATTTCCGCATTACACGTTCGCGCAGTTTCGCATCGAGCGCGTAGCTTTACGAAAACATCTCCGCGTTTTGATCGGAAATTATTTTGCGCAGATACCTGCGGTCCAGCGCCGGCTAGAGATCGTGAGGGAAACTTCGCCTCCCGAGGCTTTGAACGTCTGGGCGCGATTTTACAAAGTGTGGAACAGTCTCACTGCAAAACAGAAAGAAGCTCTTGAGTGCGTTTACATGAACCAAGACCGCCTTTCCAAGAAAGCGGCGGCGGAAAAATTCGGGATCACGACTAATTCGCTCGTTAGTCGCCTGCGCGTCGCCGTTCTCAGGTTCAAAGCGGAATTCCAAGAGTTCGAGTGGATGTCTCCGAGGAGGATTCCGCGCAAACTCTTACGCGGCACCGTCGCACTTAACGGGCTTTGGCGCTATCAGTCCGCCGCGTGGAAAAGTCCACTTTTTGCCGTGGACCCGGTGACGGGATTCAAGCGTGAGATCGAGTGGCGGAAAATCCCAAGATCGAAAAATCTCGATTGGAAAACGGTCGCCTACATCAAAGCGCAGATCATCGAGAATTGCCCTGTACCGCACATCCTCGAAACCGAATATTTTGACGGCATGAAGCCCACGATCATGTCACTCAGCCGCAGGCCGGAAAACGCACGAGACGACGACAGCGACGAAGTGGATCTCGATGCGGGTTTTCGGGATTGATTGAATTTTAGAAGCGAAGTTTTTTAATGCGGTTGCGGTACAGATTGTCGGGCACAAGTGCGGTTTTGTCTTTGGCACTCAACATCACACCATAGGCGAGATCGAAGTCCATTGTGATAACGAACGGGAAAACTGACGAGTTCAGGATATTCAGAATCATCGCATCGTTGCTACCCATTCCACTCTCTTCCGCGAGTTGATACATGGATTCCCAACGCAGTTCCTTGCGAAACAGATCCTTTGAATCGTCCGCACGCATATCTATGTAATGAAGTTGAGCTGTATCGACAATCTTGTCCCAGGCAGCGAGCAGCTCACCCGATAAATACTCTTTGCAAAGCTCCACCCAACCTATTTGACCCGACTGGGACTTGGGCAAAAAAATCTGTTTGCAGTCCTTGATTCGGGAGTCGGTAAGATAGGGGTCATTGCCGGAGTCGAGTTGACTGTTGATCCATTTCTTCTGCGAATTTAGCTCTCGGCGCACGGCCTCGGAAATTCGCCATTTACTTGACGATGGGAGCATTCCCAGCAAGGTTTCGGTCAAAGTCATGCGCCTATGGAAGTCGATAAATTCCGAGCGCACGGTCACGCTTACGAATATGCGCACGCTGAATTCCGCGAGTTTTTCGTGCATGAAAAGCGCATCTTCGTGGAGTCGATGATCCTTATCTCCGAGAGCAATCAAGTACGATGTATCGGCGATGCAGCCAATGTCGCCTTGAATGGACTTGAGATAGAGGTCGATGTCTGAAAATGGGAGCGCACCCAGCACTTTCAAATCTCCGCATCCTTAGCCGCGCGGTCATCTTTTTTCGGTGCGTCCTCTGGCTGAGGCTGGCCGACTTCCGAGATGATTTTGACGAGCCGATCCGACGGTTGTTTCCCGCGAGTGGCGTTTACGATCTCCTCTACTTTTTTCCCACTCCCTTTGGGAGTCGGCTTATATTTCGATAAATTCATGGTTTACCTCCACGTTCAATATAACACAGCTAAATCACGATGCAACCCATTGATTTTACAAGATTTTATGTCCGACACGGTATTGGCACTAAGACGCACGGTCAAAGTCATTCGACACGGCGGTGGACTCAAAAAAGTACTGATCGTGTCGATGCCGGAGAAAATGATTATTGGCACGAAGGCTGTCCGGTTTCTGTCCGAAAATAGACGAAAACGGAGGATAATCGAGAAAAGCGGGAGACACTCTTCACACGAGGTCTTCGGTTTAAAAAAGTTTGTTAAGGCGTCGAGGTCATTCGTTTTTCGATGAATCTCAACGACTTAAAAAACTTTTTCTGTTTATGAGGAAATTTGTTCGTTCCTAACGTCGGCATCGGCACGACCGTACCAGGCTCGGCGTTGCACGTGAACGGCACGG
>DAISHW010000341.1:0-3110 GCA_036822295.1 Bdellovibrionales bacterium
CAGGAATTCAGGTCGATGACCATGCCCCACTTGTGGCCCGTGTACTTGTGCTCGCTCCACATGGTCGTCATTTTATGACGGTGAACCGAGCCTCCGGGATTTGCCAAATGCTCTTTCAGGGTTTCTTCAACGACGATTTGACGGCCTTCCATGGTGTGGTGGCCTTGAGTGCCCGACATCTCGATGCGTTTCGAGCCCAGCTTCACGTCGACCGTGATGCCGGACGAGATCACGCGACCGCCGGCGAATTGCGCGAGCTTCCACCCGTTCACACCGACACCGTCGGCGACTTTACCGGCCCCTTTGCGGCCGTAGCCGATCGCCAAGCCCACGACGCCGTCCGCCTGACCGGGCTGAATGTGCGCCGGTACCTCGACCTTTTGATCGCCCACGGTCAGGATGACCATCTGACCTTGCTTAATTTTAAGTTCCTTCGCGTCGCGAAGAGAGAAGCAGGCGTAGTTATCCCAAACCAGTTTGGTGATGGGATCCGGCAACTCTTGCAGCCACGGCACGTTGGCCAGCTGGCCGCCGCCGAGTTGCGAGGTTTCGTAAAGCGCGAGTTCAAAACCGGCTTTGCGCGGTTGCGCTTTGAGCGAACCCAACGCGTTCGCGGAAAAGCCCCGCGAACCGCCGCCGCCCCCGCCCGTCTGAACGCCCTTTTGCAGCAGATCGACCCAGTAATCATCGAACGACTTGCCGCCGGTTTTCGCCAGGTTCTCACGCCAGTTCGCGCGCAGGTAATCGTACCAGGTTTCAGAAGCTTTCGCTCGGGCCGAGCCTTTGCCCGCGCCCTTGATCCAAGTCAGCAAGCTGTCTTGGAACGCGCGCGTGGCGTGTAGCGGTTGGATCGTCGGCTGTTGAATGCTGTAGGTGCCGTCGATCGACTGCAGATCGCCCCAGTTTTCAAGATCGTGGTGATCGGTGGCGACGAAGTCGGCGTAGCGCGCGGTCTCGTCGTTGCGATCGCCCGTGTAGATCAACATGGTCACGTTTTGCAGGGCGCGTTCGAACTGCGCCATGGCCGGAAGCGAGTACATCGGATTCGAACCGTGGATGATCAGCGTGCTGATCTTTTTCGCGTTCAAATCCGCGATCAAGTCGCCGATGCCAAGGCCGCTCTTACCGAGTACGCGACCGCTGCTCTCGACCGTCTTGCCGTCGTTTTCCAGAACCGCGTTCAGGAAATTCACCGCGACTTGGATCTGCACGGCGTCTTCGGTTTCGCCGGCGACGCCGCCGGCCAACACGAGCGACTGGCCGCGGGCGGCCGCCAGCTCCTGGGCGAGCGCTGAAACGTTCACGCCCAGATCGCCGATATTTTTCGAAAATCCGGACAGGATGCGCGAGATACCGGCATCGCCCGCGTAGCGCGAAACCTTCTTCACGTTGATGAGCTCGTTCAAGAGCGCCATCACCACATCAAGGGTTTGCGACGGGCGGATGCGATGCCGTTGATCGGCGTTTGAGCCCGTCAACGACATCAGCGATTCGAACACGACGAGCTTGTTCATTTCGGGTCCGCCTTTTTTGCGGCGAGCGGCGAAATCTTTCGAGAACACGGTCGGCGTCAGCCACGTGCCCAAGAAGTCGTTGTTGATGGCCACGATCAGTTTCGCGTTTTGCAGGTTGTAGCGCGGAACCGCGGCTTGGCCGAAAGACCGCTTTTGCCCTTCGAGCAGCGATTCGTGCGAGACGTCGTCATAATGATAGACGTTCGCGCCGAAGGCGCCCGAGAACTCATCGACCACGCTTTGAGTCGACGGCGACAGATTGCTCGCCATCAGCATCGCGACTTTGCCTTTCGCGAGTTGCTCACCGACTTGTTTGTCCAAGTTTTCCCACGCGACGTTGATGGTCTCGCGATTGGTGCGCTTTTCGTTTTGCAGGTTTTGTTTCGCGCCGGTGAAGCGATCGGGATCGTAGAGCCTTAAAATGTTCGCGTGGGCGCGCGACGACATGCCGCCGCGGTTGCCCGGATGTTCGGTGTTGCCCTCGATTTTGATCGGACGGCCGTCACGGGTGGTGACGACGATGCCCAAACCTTCAAGACCGTCGACGTACGACGAAGCGTAAAAGTTCGGATGGCCGTGCACGATGCCATCGGGCTTCTTGACGTAAGGAATGATCTTCTGGGCCGGGCGACGCACACAGCCGAATGAGGTCAGCGCCAGCGATGCGCCCATCAGTTTCAAGAATTCGCGGCGTGCCCAACCGTCCTTGCCGTCCTCGGACTGCAGCGGGCTCGACAGGAATTCTTTCTCGGCCATCTGGATGAATTCCGGATCCTGGCGCCACTGCTCCAGGCTCATCCAGTACTTCGGCGACATTCCGTTTTCTTGTGAGTTATCCATCGTTGCCTCGTCCTAGTAATGGCAGGTGCTGCAGGTTGTGGGAGCGTTGTTCTCGGGCTGGCGGTGACAGTTCACGCACCAACCCATGGACAGGCTCGATTCTTGAGACACCTTTTTCATTTCTTGAACCGCGCCGTGACAGGTCGTGCAGTCTTTGCCGGCCTTGATGTGGGGCGCGTGGTTGAATTTGACGTGATCGGGAAGCAAAGTGACTTTTTCCCATGCGACGGGTTTTCCGGCGGCGTACGCATCGCGCAGCTTTTGCAGTTCGGGACTGTCTTTTTGCACCAGCGCGGGACCGTGGCAGTTCATGCAAACCTGCAGCGTGGGAACGGTGGCATGACGCGAACTTTCGACGGCCACATGACAGTATTTGCAATCGATTTTCATCTGACCCGCGTGAACGTCGTGCGGGAAGTTGATGGGCTGATCGGGCATGTAACCTTGGTTGTAGCCAATCACGATCCGATTCGTCGTCAATGCCCAAACGAACAAGCACAAACCGCCGGCGAGCCCGAGTACGATGACGGCTCCCAAGATCTTTTTTGTCATAGAAGGACCCTATTAATGAGTTTCAAGGTTGCACTTCAACCGCAGTCAAAATTCTCAGTTAGTTTTTAATTAATAAGACTTCATGCCAATATCTGTCATCCATTCACTTTTCTTTTTTCTCGCCCATAACGCACAGTTGCAACGTACGCGACGTACAAAAAATGAAGGACCACGAAACCGGTCACATACTCGACTCCACCCGCC
>DAISHW010000342.1:0-211 GCA_036822295.1 Bdellovibrionales bacterium
CTACAGAACATTTCTTCCGGCGGCGTCTCAGGCGCGGCAAAAACTCGCTGTTGAGCAGTGACCTTATTGATCAAAAAGAGGTTGAAGCAAGCCGCCAATCCAATAGCGAGTTCGCCATAATGAAGGGGAATTTCCACGGTATCCTTGCCTTGACCGTGCCCACTAAGACGATTTCTGATCGTCGGCAACGTCATCATAACCTGCTCTTCAA
>DAISHW010000342.1:221-3092 GCA_036822295.1 Bdellovibrionales bacterium
GAGTGTGCTTGCGTTACCCGCCACTTGATCTGCGACTGTTTTAAGTACGCTCTCGAAGCTCAGGGCTGCATTTTGAATCGCACCCTTGGCATCACCAGCCGTCAGATCCCGCCGAGCCTCTTCAAACTCTTCCAGAGCCCCATTGAACCCTTGTAGTTTCATCAGAGTTTGCGCCTTAGAAAGAACGTGGGCCTCCATAAACTCGTTGTCCATCTTGAAAAATAGACCGTTGATTATGCGCCAGTGGCATCTCTCCTCATCAAAAATTTGATTCAAGGAAAAATAAAACGGTGTAGCGATCTCCGGCGGACTGTTTTTCGCAAAGACTTCTAGCACATCGAAAACCTGAGAGGGGTAAGCGCCCTTCACAAAACCATCCAGCTCCACCGGCACCTTCTTCGCGCTCGGCTGATCGAAACTTTCAAGGGCGTATAGCTTGTCCGTACCATAAGCGAGTAGTAGGTCGCCAATCACGTCCTGGAACACCGACACCTGGAAGTGCCAGTTGGTCTCATCGACCTTCCCAACCTGAAACTCCGACTGCTTCAGAAGATTCCAAATGCGTCCCCGAAGACGCTTGGGAAGGCTGACTTTGAGGCTTCTATTGCGCAACTGATCTTCATAACGCTTTGAAAAAATCGTCATCGGCGACCTCCTAGAAGCGGGCTTCGTCGTTTTTCTGTTCGACGACTGCGATGACTCGTTCCATTTCCGTCTGAAGTTGCTTTTTCAGCTCATCAAATTGCGAGATGGCCGTTGCACGCTCTTCACGCGACGTTTCCTTGAGCGGGACATATTCGATTTTATCTATATTGGTATATGGGCAGTCCGTATCGCCTTCCCAGAAACCCGATCTCTGAAGTTCGCGTCGCACGACGAGCTGCCACTTGCCCTTGTACTTTGACCATCCAAACCGTGACACTTCGTTAAGGTATTCGGCACCAACTCGCTCTGAGTGGCCTGACGACAGGGCAACAGGCACCCATGCTTCGACTCCAAGATTGAGTGACCCAATCTCGGCTTCGACAGCGTCGATAATCCCATTCAACTTATCCGATGCCTGATTTAATTTTTGCGAAAGTGATTTTAGGTCAGAAAATGACGTGTTTGGACTCATAGAGTTCCCCCTTGCCTTCCGGCGTTTATTGTTGCGCTTGCCAATTCCTCAGCAAACTGGAGCGTGTTCCAGCTCCACGATCAACATGCCACTCACTTCAATGCGGGTCAACCTGACGCTTGGAACGCTGCGCTCAAGGGCGTAGGCGATCCATTCAAGTCGATAAGGGGTTGTGCAAGCGCGTGGACATTGGTGGTCCAGAGGACGTGATTAGATACGCTCTAATCTCAGACATAATTTTATGCAGTTCCGCGTCAGCAACGGGAAGCTCCCGCAACTTGCGCCTACATTTGGCGAGAAATTCGTCCGCCTTAATAAACAGTCCGCCTCCGTTTGCTCGATCTGGCCTAAACCTGACCGTCGCCAAATAGCGATTGGTTTTTTGTGCTTTGCCGCCGACCCACGCAGACCTCACCAAAACGGCGCGATAGCTGATATGACCACGCCAAGGACTTCGCCCGAGTGGTTTTAGGTTCTTGATTGTCCATTGAACAAACATATTGTCCCTTTCATCGTCCTACAGTACCGGCGGGGGCTCACGCCCCCTTTGGCCCTGCTCGGCTTCGCCTTCACACCGTTCGCTTCCGCTCACTGTGCCATCCATTATCTAAGGCTTCGCCTTTGTTGCGCTTACGCGCAAAACCCACCTGTAAGTGCAAATCACATTTGCATCTGCGCTGACATCATCCTTCGATACTCCGATGACGCAATGATAGAGGTCGATTTCGGAGCTTCCCCCATTGAAAAAAATCTTTGCAAATGGTTTTGATATGCCTTCTTTAAGAAATCGACATCCGGCTTTACGAGCCACGGTTCAATCGTCCGAATGAAATTGCGATTTTTATTTACCAACTGTAGTGCGCCTGTGAGGTTGGACCGCGCAGCTTCGTACTTCATCGCGGCCCATTGAATTTTCACACTCTGAGGCGCATCCTCCCGAATGTGCCCTCCAAGAATCAAAATTTTCATGTGATCGAATGGATAGATGAACTTCAGCGATTCCAGTTCACTTAGACTTGTAAGTCGGAGCGACTTTAACTTTTTACCTTTGAGTTCCGTCTCAATCCGCACAACTGGAATTTGTTCGTCTTGATTTCCAGAACTTGCCACTTCAAAATAGTCGCATTGTCCACGCTTTGCAGTTCGTTCGTACGCTTTGGTCTTATGAGCGGGAGATCCCCACTCAACTGTCTCTCCCTTGCGGTTTTTTCCACCTTTGTCGTATGTATTCCAATTTTTACCGTTCTTACGATGAAGAGACTCTCGAACCAAGGAGAGTGGAAGTGCTACGTCCACCCAACAGTCCACCCGCATAAGTTTGGCCCGCAATAATTCATCAAAATGCTGGCCGGAAATTCGGCGAAGCCAAGCCCACATCTCACCGATGTTTGCAAACTCCGACCTATGAAGCTGACACCTGTAATATGGGATGCTCCGGTTTGGAAACCGAGGATTCCAACATACCGCTAACTTGTGACCATAAACATAGGCTTGGATGCCATTTCTATAAACGTCCGTGTTCATCATTATTGGGCAGCTTCTTTTGGACTCTCGAATTTTTGCTTTCAAGGTCGTGGCAAGAGGTTCGGAAGCAAATCCGATTTGCACTGTTCCCATATTTACTCCAATCCATGCCGTCGGGTCTCAACCGGAGACAAATGTTGGAGTTCGTGGTCTTTGACTGAAAGTCGAAATAATGCTGAAATGCTCATAGCGGTAGAGTTCCTTTCGATGTAAGAGGCGGTTTGCAGACC
>DAISHW010000343.1:0-3085 GCA_036822295.1 Bdellovibrionales bacterium
CGATAAGGCCGCCACACCCGAACCCGCGCCGGCCCCGAAAGTCTGCACGCGCTCCTTGATGGCCGACACGGCGTACGTCGGTCGCGTGCAGTCGGCGAACTGCCGGTCGCTCGGCGTCGGCGTTCAGAACAATCAAGTGACCGTCACGCGCTTCAACGAAGACGGCTCGGTGGATTCGTCCTTCGCCGACGCGGGAACGTATCGTCCATTCGAATTCCGCTTCGCCGGCTATGACATCAAGCCCGAGCGCGTGGCCGTGGTGGGCGATGGATTTTTGGTCATGGGAACTTACCAGCGCTTCGGCGGAGGGTCGGAGTTCTTCGCGTTTCACCTGCTGGACGACGGTTACCTGAACGCGCTGTTCGGGCCCTTGCGCGACGGCGTGATCCGTAATCGCATCGGCGTCGACCGCGTGACGGCGATCTCGTCACCGACCGTCCAGGGCGACAACGTCGCCGTGCGCGTGAACTACGAGAGCGGCACCACCGGGTTGGCTTTTGACCGGCTGCTGATCTTCCCGAGCAGCGGCCGCCAGGCGTTTGCGAAAAACGCGCCGCTCGTCGCGCCGGTCACGTGCGAAGTGGTCGTGCACGATGGCTTCTCGGATGGCGTGCGCATGAGCTTCCGCCAAACCGTCTGCGCGACGGTCCCCATGGACGGCACATCGATTGAGTCCGCATGGATCGGCGAGATGCAATGGTTCCACGAGGGAACATTCCCCATAGCCATCACCCGCGACGGCCTGGGCCGCATGCGCCGCGACTACGTGACGCCCATCGAAGGCGTGTCGCAACTCTGCGGCCAAAGCGTCTCGCCCTCACGCCGCTACCTGGTTTTCTCGGAAAAGCGCCTGACCGACGCCGACTGGCAACTGAACTGCTGGTTCATGTAGGTACGTAGTTCCTTTTTTGGGTACGTAGTTCCGTTTTCTAACGGGGGTGCAGCAATTGTTTGACGCGGGTCTTCTCCTCCGGGAAGAAGACTCGCGTCATTTTTTGAGCGAATCACTTCGCGGTAAGGCGGTAGATCGCGTCGGCGTAGTCGTCGCTGATCAGGACTGAACCGTCGGGGAGTTCGAGCAGATCGACCGGGCGGCCCCAGGCTTTGCGGCCCTGTAAGAAACCCGTGATGAAATTGTCGGCGCTCGCGACCCTGGCGCCGTCAACTTTAAGCCGGGTGATTTGGTAGCCGACCGGAGTTGAGCGATTCCATGAGCCGTGTTCGGCGATCAGAATCGCGCCCTTGCCCGCGATCTTCTCGTTTTTGATGAAACGCATGCCTAAAGGCGCCGAGTGGGGCGTGAAGCCGTGGAGCATCGGGGTATAAGACGAGCACTGCTTGCCTTTGCCGTATTCGGGATCGAGCAGATCCGCTCCGTGGCAGTGAGGGTAGCCGAAATGCTCGCCCAGCTTGGACAAGCGATTCATCTCGCACGGGGGCTTGTCGTCGCCCATCCAATCGCGGCCATTGTCGGTGAACCAGAAATCGCCGCTCCCGGGCTGCCAATCGAAGCCGACGGTGTTGCGAACGCCACGCGCGACGAGCTCACGCTTTTTGCCATCCGGCGAAACGCGGTGAATGGCCGCATACAGGTCCGGATTCTCTAAACACAGATTGCAGGGCGCGCCGACCGGAACGTACAGCCAACCATCGGGGCCAAAGGCGATGAACTTCCAACCGTGATGCTTGTCGCTCGGAAATGACGGCCCCCACGCGACGGGCTTTGGCTTCGTGGTGTAGGTCTTGGCGATGTCCTTGAACAACAAAACTCGGTCGATTTCGGCCACGTACAGATCGCCGTTCTTAAAAGCGACGCCGTTGGGGGAATTCAAATCCTTGGCGATCGTCACGGTGCCATCGCTTTTACCGTCGCCGTTTTTGTCGGGGAGGAGCGCGTACACGCTACCTTCGCCGCGCGTACCGACAAACACCAGGCCATCTGGCCCCGAAGTCATTGAGCGCGCGTTCTTCACCTTGTCGGCGAAGACGGTGAGCTTCAGATGCGCGGGCATTTTCAATTTGTCGAGCTGGATGTCGGCTTGGGCAAGGACGGGCAAAAGGAGCGCGATTAAAGTTTTCATGCGCTCAAGACTACGCGCGAATTCAGCGCGGCTCAATCTTATGCGCGTATTTCTGCAGCTCGGAAATCAGAACGCTCATGCGGTCGAACGTCTCGACGTCCAAATTTTCCCAGGGCCATTCGCCAACGTCGCCGTCTTCCCCGGACCCCATCTTGCCTTTGTGGAAATCCAAGGCGCGCGTTTGGTCTTTGTGGGTGAGGTAAACGCGCGCGTTCAGCATGCGGGTCATCTTGCGGCGTCGCCAATACTCCGAGGCCGCGCTGAACAGCAGTTTCTCGAATTTTACCGCGACTTCCTGGTCGGTGTAAACGCGTTCGCCCTGTTCGTTGATTTCGCGTTCGACATCTTCGTCTTTTTCTTCCTCTGCATAGCCGTCGCGCACGAGCTTCATCCCGAAGGCCAGCATGTGGCGCACGTTCCAGGTCACGTTCTCGAGCGCGAACTTCTGAACGAACATCGCGAACGCGCGTCGCATTTGGTCGTCGGGAATCGGAACCCAAAACACCGGCTCGAATTCACCGCGGGACAACGAGCGGTCAAGAGCGCGCAGATGCTCGATCCAATTCGAATTCTTAAACGGACCGATCGGGTAATCCCGCGATTGCGTCACCGACGCCGAATTCATCGCGCGGTCGTAAAACACCAAGTGTCTGCGGCCGAGCTTCATCACCACGTTGTACGGAGGATTCAAGCGCTTGATCTCGTCCGTTTCGAGCAAAGCCGCTTCTAAAGGCGTCCCGCAGTTCACGACTTCCAAATCCCAGACTTGGGCGAGCATCTCGAGTTTGCGTTTGTCGCGCGATTTTTGCCCGCGGAAATAACTGTTCACGCGAGATTTCAGCGAAGTCGCTTTGCCCACGTATAAAACCTGGCCGGTTTTCGCGAGCATGCGGTAAATTCCGGGTTCATCGGGAAGTCGCAAGCGCTTCATGCGGTCCATGCGGTACGCGTAGTTGGCCCGCGGAGCCTTCGGGCGTTCCCCTATCCAGGCGCGCAATGCTTCC
>DAISHW010000344.1:0-3076 GCA_036822295.1 Bdellovibrionales bacterium
ATCCCGGCCGTCGCGGGAAAAGGCGGCGCACAAGGCGAAGGCGGCAACAGCGGCGTCGTGATCTTGAACTACACCGCGGGCATGTGCGAATTTTAAACTCGTTTGCGGCTCAGCTTTGCGAGCTCTAACCCTTGCTCCAGGTCACGTCGCTCACTCCCGCCGAGGCGTTGAACTTGCGCGCGAGCACGAAGAGCCAATCGCTCAAACGATTCAGTAAAATGATTTGATCGGAATCCACGGCGACGCCTTGCTCGCGCACGCGCAACACTTCGCGCTCGGCGCGCCGGCAGACCGTGCGGCCCAGATGCGCGAATGCGGCGAGCGGCGCGCCGCCCGGCAAAATAAATTCGCGCAGTGCCGGCAGTTCGCTCTCCCAACGATCCATATCGGTTTCCAGATCGCTCAAAACGTGCGCGGTGACGGACGGCAAAGCGCCGCGCATCTCGTCGCTTTCGCACGCCAAACGGCTTCCCACGTTGAACAGATTGTTTTGCACGGCCTGTAGACGCTCGGTGACGGCCACCGACAATCCTCCGCCGATCTGATCGAGATGCGCGCGGATCAAACCGAGAACGCTATTCAATTCGTCGACGGTGCCGTACGCTTCGATGCGCGGATTCGACTTCGCGACGCGCGAGCCGCCGACAAGCGAGGTCTGTCCCTGATCTCCGGTCTTCGTGTAGATGCGCGCTTTCACTGCTTGCCACCTGCCCCAGTTTCGCTCATGATAGCGGCCATAAGCGGAAAGTCCAGAGATGAAGCCATTTTTCCTTTCGATTCCTCATTCTGGCGAGCGCATTCCAGCCGAGGCCACTTGGCTTGAAGGATTGCCCGAGCCCGTCGTGATGTGCGACGTCGATCGTTACGTCGATCGCCTGTACGCGCCCGTGGTCAAAGAACTCAAACTCACTTGCGTGCAAACCCAATGGCACCGCTACGTCGTCGATTTGAATCGCCTGCCGGACGACGTCGATGCCGATTCCGTCGAGGGCGACGCCAACCCGTCCGGCAAATTCACCACGGGTCTGCACTGGGTGAAGACCACGCGGGGCGCGCCGTTGATGGCGAAGCCCATTTCGCGCAAACTGCACGACACTTTGGTCGCGCGCTATTTCGAGCCATTTCATTCGGATGTGCGCGACACTTATTCGTTCTTCAAAGATAAAGGCGCGAAAGAGGTTTACCATCTGGACGCGCACTCGATGCCCTCGATGGGCACGAAAGCGCACCGCGATCCGGGCGAAAAACGCGCGTCGATCGTGGTCAGCGATTGGGAGGGCAAAAGCTGCAAGCCCGAATTCCGCGACCTGGTCGTGAAGGCCTTCGGGGATCAGGCGGGGCTCGACGTCAAGCTCAACTGGCCTTATTTAGGCGGCCGCGTGACCCAAACTTACGGCAAGCCGGATCAAGGGCAGCACGCGATTCAGGTCGAAATCAGCCGCTCGCTTTACATGGATGAAGAGAGCAAAGCGTTTTTGCCGGACAAAGCCGCCGAGCTGATTCCGCGCCTGAGCACCGCGATCACGTTCATTCAAAGCCGTATCGAGGACATTTGATGTCGATTCTCGATCGCATTTTCGGTTTCTGCGCCTCGCTTCGGCTCGCCGTGATCGTCATTGTCTCCATCGGCGTGATATCGGCGATCGGCACGATCTACGAAGCCCGCTACGACGCCGAGGTCGCGCAAAAGCTGGTTTATCACAGCGTCTATATGTACGTGATCATGGGCCTGTTGATCATCAATCTGGTCGCGGTGATGATCGATCGCTGGCCGTGGAGGCCGCATCACGCGGGCTTCGTGCTCGCGCATGTCGGAATTATCGTCCTGCTTTTCGGCGCGTGGCTGACCCAGAGATACGGCGTCGACGGTTCCATGGTCTTCGACATCGGGCAGGAGCGCGACAGCGTCACCGTGCGCGAGCGCGATCTGATGGTCTATGCCTCGTTCGACGGCAGCGCCATGCAGGGCCTGTTCCAGTCGGAAGTGGATTTTTTGAAGAACCCGCCGAGCGAGAAAGATCCCTTCATCGTTCAGCTCGGCGCGGAGCAAATGCGCTTCGTCGAGTATCATCAATACGCGTTTCGCGAGTCGGAAATCGTGGCGTCGAGCGATGCAAAAGACGGTCCCGCGGTCCGTTTTCAGCTCGAGAATCCCAACATCAACTTGACCGAATGGTTGCGTCGCGATCGCGCGCGTCCATCCAGCGAAATCGATTTGGGTCCGGCCAAAGTGGTCTTGTCCTCGGGCGACGTGGCCGCGTCGGGCCGCAACGAAGTGATCTTGATCAGCGCGCCGGGCGCGGGGAGCGTGACTTATAAAATCTTCGGCAAAGACCGCGGGCTGCGGAAAACCGGCGTCGTCGAGACCGGGTGGATGGGCCTGAAGTTCCGCTTGCTCCGCCACCTGCCGCACGCGCGTGAAGTCGTGAAGTTCCAGCCGAGCGAAACTTCGAGTCCGCTGGCCAGTTCCGCCGCGCGCTTCACTTTTCGCGGTCAGGATTATTGGATCGGTCTGAATTCCGTTTTGCGGATTTACCTCGAAGATCGCGTCTATTTGGTGAGCTACGGCCAGCGCCAGCTGCGGCTCGATTTCGGCTTGAAGCTCGAAAAATTCCGCGTCGGCATGTATCAAGGCACCGAGCGCGCCGCGAGCTACGAGAGCGAAGTCCGCCTGCCCGAGGGGCGGGAAGTGCTCATCTCGATGAACGAGCCGCTCCACTACCGCGGCTACACGTTCTATCAAGCGTCTTTCGAGAAAGACGAGACGGGTAAACCCACGACTTCGATTCTCTCGGTGAATTTCGACCCGGGACGCTGGGTGAAATATTTAGGATCGCTTCTGATCGTGCTCGGATCGATCGTATTGTTTTATTTCAAACGTGTTCAATGGCTCAAGGCGGGAAAGACCTTATGAAAACTCTGATCGCGTCACTCGTTTTAGTTTTTTCTTCCGCGGCGTTCGGCCAAGTCGGGGAGCCCCTGGAAAGCCTGCCGATTCAAGACGCGGGTCGGATCAAGCCGTTCGACACCTTCGCGCGTGAAAGCCTGCAACTGGTTTACGGCAAACGGTCGTTTG
>DAISHW010000345.1:0-3065 GCA_036822295.1 Bdellovibrionales bacterium
CAAGACGGTCGATGCCGTGTTGGCGAGTTACCGCGAGGCTCAGGGAGTTTCAAGCCCGGTGATCAAAACGGTGAAGCAAGAAATTATGGGCACCGAAACGACGAGTGACGGTAAGTTCTTCTTCTCTAAAGGCAAACTCAGGCTTGAGTTCAAAGAGCCTGAAAAGAGTTTGTTGGTTTTTGACGGCAAGTACGTTTGGCTCGAGACCTATTTGGACGAGAAGACCGTGCAAGTGGCGAAGATGCGCAGCAACGATTTGAAACGCTCAAAGTCGGTACTGACCGCGGTGTTTGATAAAAAGAACGTCTTGCGCGACTTCAAGAACGTGAAGACGAGCGAAAAGGACGGACGTGGAACGTACGCGTTCGAGCCGAAGAACAAAAAGACCGAGAACGAAGTGATGTTCTTGGAAGTCGCGTTGAAGGGCAAGGAATTGGAAAAGCTGACCTATAAAGACAATTTGGAAAATCAGGTCAGCTTCGAATTTAAAAAGATAACCCGAGGCGAAGTCGCTCCCGAAAAATTTTCCTACAAGCCTCCGAAAAAAGCGGAAGTCACCGAGTATTGAATGAAGGAAATCGGAAACCTTACCAAGCGCGTCCATTTTGTCAGCCTGGGCTGCCCTAAGAATCTGGTCGACAGCGAAATCATGGCCGGCTCGCTGATGCGCGACGGCTATCAAGTCGTGGGCGAGGCCGAAGACGCCGACACGGTCATTGTGAACACCTGCGGCTTCATCGATGCTTCAAAGCAAGAATCGCTGGATAAAATCATGGAAATGGCGGAGCTCAAGAAGAAGGGCTTGCTGCAAAAAGTGGTGGTGGCGGGTTGCCTGACTCAGCGCTACAAGGACGATCTGGTCGAAGGTTTGCCCGAAGCCGATCTGTTCGTGGGCTCCGGTCAATTTCAAAACATCGCCAAGATCCTGCGTGATTCGAAAGCGGGCGCGAAAGAAAAGCGCTTCTTCCATCTGCCGACGTATTTGCAGGAAGACGCGACTCCGCGGGTGAATTCGCAGCCCCGCCATCGCGCGTATTTGAAGATTTCCGAGGGCTGCAAGAAGCGTTGCGCGTTCTGCGCGATTCCGCTGATTCGCGGCAATTTGCAGTCGCGGAACTTGAGCGGCATTTTGGGCGAGGCCAAACTGCTGGTCGCCGGCGGCGTGAAAGAACTGATCGTCGTCAGTCACGATTTCACCGATTTCGGTTGGGATTTGCGCAAACAAAACCAGGCCGCGCGTGAAACTCCGGACGAACTCCTGCGCGCGCTCGCCGATGAGTCGGGCGCCGAATGGATTCGCGTGCTGTATCTTTATCCGGACGGCGTCTCCAAGGAGACGCTGGATTTGATCGGCGCCAAACGGAACCTGGTGAAGTACTTCGACATGCCCTTGCAGCACATCAACAACGACATGCTCAAGGCGATGAATCGGCGCATGGCGCGCGCCAAGATCGAAGGCGTCCTGAAAGACATTCGCGACCGCATTCCGGAAGCGACGTTGCGCACTCAGTTCATCGTCGGTTATCCGGGCGAGACCGAAGCGCATTTCGAAGAGATGCTTCGTTTCGTTGAAGAGATGCAGTTCGATCGCGTGGGATGTTTCATGTACTCGCAAGAGGAAGGCACCAAGGCGGGAACTCTTCCTGACCAAATTGACGAAGAAACCAAGCAGCGCCGTCACGACACATTGATGGCCGTTCAGAAAGAGATCTCGGCCAAACGCCACCGGGCTTTGATCGGCCGGCGCATGGAAGTTTTGGTTGAAGGCGTCAGTGAAGAGACCGAACTCCTTTTGGTCGGCCGCCATTCCCAGCAAGCTCCCGACATTGACGGGGTCACCTACATCAATGATGGTCAGGCCGAGATCGGCCAAATGGTCCAGGTCGAGATCACCGAGGCCATGGACTATGATCTGGTTGGTGGAATTGTCCCCTCCGATGGTCCGCAGTAACCCTCTAGAAAGAATGACCTTATCGTTGACATGAAGCCATGGCTCAGTGTGCAATGATTGAAGGGATTGGGAGGGGGATTCGTGATTGCCGGCAATTTTGTAATGATGTTCGTTTATTCCGCTGTGATTTTCTTTGTCGTTAACGTTCTCGTGAATTAATTTCACTTCTCTTGACGGAAATAGCGCAATGCATTAAATATTGAAACTCATTCCGTTTTTGGGAGTTTCACTAGGCATGCGGCCCGTCTTCAAACTGCACATCTTGATCGTCGCCTTGCTGGGTTTTTCGGCCCTGGCTAGCGCTGAGGTCACTTTGAGCGAGACGCGCACTTGGCGGCGCGCCCGTTTGATCAACGGCGGTCAGCAAGTATGGAGTTTTCGCACCTCCTACCAGAAAATCACCGATCGCTATTCGAACGACGGCAGTGTCGAACCCATGGGTCAGCGTTACTCTCGCGCGCTCACTTGGGGGCAGTTGGTTAACGCCGAAAACAGTGAAGAGGGTCGCGCCGACATGCGCGCTTATATGAATCAGCGCCGTTTGAACGACGATCAAATCGCCGCGACGGCGCGCTACGAAGTGGAGCGCGAAGATCTAGGTGTCGCGGCCGAGTGGGCTTACGGGCTTACCAAGCGATGGATGATCGGCGCGCAGATCCCGCTGACGTACCGGCGCACGCGGGTTTCGAGCCGTATCGAGATGACTCCGCAGCTCGCGCAAGGCGGCGGCGACATCAATCAAAAATCGGTTTTGAAATTCAAGAACGACGAACTGCGCGGCAAAGTGAACGAGCTGGCCGAACGCGAGCTGGCCAATTCCGGTTACGACGAGATTCCCGACGAGCAGCAGTCGCTGGATTGGGGCGATGTCGCGCTGCTCAGTCAATTCGCGCTTTATGAAAGTTCCGATGTGACGTGGTCACTGCAACAGCTCGTGCGCTTTCCCACCGCGCAGTCGCCGAGCGTGGCCGAGTACATCCAAACGACCAGCGACGACGGCAATATGGATGTGGGGTTGACCTCGCTGGCCGATTATCGCTTGCGCCGTTGGACCTTCGGGGGCCGTCTGGGTTACGTCGCGCAGTTGCCGGACACGACCCGCATGCGCGTGTCC
>DAISHW010000346.1:0-2543 GCA_036822295.1 Bdellovibrionales bacterium
CGCGGATCTGCGCTCGCCCGGCGGCAAAGTTTATCGCCGCGCCGGCCGGGTCGATCACCTGACGCGCGATATGAACGTCCTTGAAAAACTGCGCCTGTGGACGCGCCAGAGCGACGGATCCAATCCCTATGTCGAAGCCTTTTGGAAATGGTGGCCCGAGCTCAGCCGAAATCTCACGGAGCTTCGGGTCACGGGCGGCGAGCCCTTGCTCAGCCCCGATTTTTGGAAGCTGGTCGAGCGCTTTCAAACGGAGCGCCCGAACGTGCGCCTGGCCGTGAACTCGAACTTGGGCGTAAAGACGGAGTCCATCGATCGCTTGGCCCAAGCCGCGCGCGAGTTGCCGACGCTCGAGGTTTACACGAGCTGCGAGGCCTTCGGAGCCGCCGCCGAATACATCCGCGACGGAATGGACTACCGGCAATGGCGCGACAACGTGTTCAAGCTTCACCGCGCGGGCGTGCGCAAGATCCATGTCATGATGACGATCAACGCCCTTTGCCTGTTTTCGCTCACCGATCTGTTCGACGATATTCTTTCGTGGCGGCACGAGCTCGATCCCGAAATCGGCTCGTTCACCCTCAACATCCTGCGCTTCCCGGCCTTTCAAAACGTGCTCGTGCTTCCCGAAGAGACGCGGCGTGAGCGGGCCCGGCATTTGACCGCGTGGCTCGACCGGCAAAAGAGCGAACCTTATCTGTACGACATGGAGATCGCCGAAATTCGCAGGCTCGTGGAGTATCTGGAAAAAGTCCCGCGGGCGCACGACCGGGAACCGGCTCGCCGCGTGCTCTGGGACGATTTTCAGAGCTTCTACCGGCAATACGACATCCGTCGGGGGAAGTCGCTCGCCGATGCGATTCCCGCTCTTTCTTCAGTGCGTTAAAAATCGTTTCAAGACGCTTAACGCCGCACCGTAGCCCTGCTACCATTTTAGTATGCGTGGGCAAAAGGGATTTTCGCTGAGTGAGATGATGGTCGCCGTCGCGATCCTTGCGGTCTTCAACCTGATCGTGGCGACACTGTTCTCGTTCCTCAGCATGGAGTTCAATTCCACCCGCGATCGCTTCGCGGCCGAAGAGATGGCCGCCCGCGCGGAAAGCGTGATGACGCTTTTGTTTTCCCAAGCCATCAACGTCGAATTCCTGAACGGCAATCCCACCGGCGACTTGGCCGCGAACCGGGGACGCATTCGCGACGCCGGCGGCGGGGCGCCCCTGGTCTACGATCAGATCGGCGACATCGCCGCTCCGGGCTGGGCGACGCTCGCCATTTTCCAACGTGAAATGAGTCCCGCGAATTTCGGCACGCCCATCAAGACCGCGGTCTTCTTTCGCCGGCCCGAGCCCACCACCTCGGGCATGATCTTCATCGACCCGGGCAGCAACACCGCGGCCGACATGCGCCCCAATTACTCCGACGAGTTTCTGGATCGCATCGTGTTTTTCCGCATGGAAAAGCGGCGCCACGCCACCCTCAACGTGACCACGCGCCTGGATTTCACCATCCGCTTCCGCTACCACCTGGCCAGCACGCGCACGACCACATGGTGCCCCCAACTCGACCGCGACAATCTTGTCGCGGGCTGCACCAACGTCGCCACGTATCGGGATATCGAGCGCAACTTCTCGGTCTTGCTGCGCAACAACTTGGTGCGTCCCGCGGGCGCGGCGAGCATGGCGTCCACCGGCTCGGCCTTTGAAGAGCGCGTGCTCGGCAACTTGTTTTTTTTCAGGGCGGTCATTCCCCGGAGGTAGCGCATGAGATCCCCGCGTAACCCAGAATCCGGCGCCGCGATGGTCATTGCCATCGCGATCGTCATGGTGGTGTTCACGATTTTATTCAGCGCCGGTCAGCAGAACTTGGACCGGCTCAACGTCGTACTGGACATGCAGCGCCGCGCGGTCGTCGCGACGCAAGTCATGCAAGATTTCGCCGTCATCGCCCAGCGCGCCAATGCGGTTTTCGAGCGGATTACCGGACCACTAAACTGTCCCGGTGGCACCCAACGCCTGCCGAATCCCGGAACCTCCAGATTTTGCTGGAGCACCACCGCCGGCGCGAATTGCGTGCGCCATCCGGATCGCGCGGCGGTGACTTTATGTTTGAACGTGAGCGGTCAGATCACGATTTCAGCTCACGAAGTGGACGGCAAGGACGGCCTTTACGTCGACTACCATCCCGATCGGTCGATCAAAGCCCAGGCCAAGGAATTCTGGGAGCGCGCGAAACTCTTCGCGTACTACATGCAAAGCGGAGCCGCCGCGACCTTTTCGAACATGGCCCAGGCGCAGAATGCCGCGTTTCACCCGGCCATCGCCGGAGAGCCCGTGGTCGATATCAACAATCCCGTATGCTCACTTGCCGCTCCCGGAACCACGGATTGCAAGAAGTGCCCGGGCACCGCCGGCGCGAACGTGACCGAATGCTTGAATGTCAGCCTTTGCGTGCGGGCCGACAATTGCCCGCTCGGAGCTCAACAGCGGATCACGCAACGGATCGCGATTCTTCCGCGCTAATTGAACGGCGTGCAGCCCACGCCGATG
>DAISHW010000346.1:2553-3052 GCA_036822295.1 Bdellovibrionales bacterium
GTAGTAGCCGTTCGGAAAGCGGTTAAGGGGAAATATATAAGCGAAGTGGTGATACCAGTACGAAACGCCGAACCGGCAAGAGGCTCCGCAAGTCGCGTAGTGCACCTCGTTTTGCGGCTCGACCCCGGCCGGGGCCACCTCTAAAAAGCGGCGATTCGCAGGGGTCGCCGCCACCGATGAGTTGCCCGCGGAGTCCACGGCCACCACCTCAAAATTCAAAACGCAACCGAATGGCAACGGAGAGCCCGCTTGCCCGTAGGTCATATTCAAAGTTTGATTGCTGGACGCCCGCGAAATGTTGGGAGCCGGATTGAAACTCGCGGCGTTCGTGATCGGCGGGAATCCGCATTGGCGCAACTGGTGGCATGGAACCCAGCGGGTTTCACGGTCCGTGGCGTTGCGCAGTAGCGGGTTGGGACTATAGGGCAATATCTGGGCCGGTCCAAGGACCGCTCCGCCGCGAATACAAACCTGCGCTCCGTAGATCGGCCCCGAATAG
>DAISHW010000347.1:0-772 GCA_036822295.1 Bdellovibrionales bacterium
CGTAGCCGTCGGCGCGTCGGAGAGTCAGCGTGGGGCTGCCGTCGGCCGTGATGAATATTTCCATGCCCTGGGGTACCCGCGGATAACATCCCTTGTCAAACGCCGGCGGAGCATTTAAGCGTTGGGGATGTCTCAGCCCTATTATCCGATCTCGCGTTTCTACAAAGAGAAGTTCGGCGAAAAGGTCCATAAAGTTTCGGTCGCGGTGGCCGACACCTGCCCCAACCGCGAGGGTTTGCGCGGCATGAAGACCTGCAATTTCTGCGATCAATGGGGCTCGGCCGCGTACTCTAAAAACTTGGAAAAGCCACTGAGTCAGCAGATCGAAGAGGTCATGGCCATCGTGCGCGAGAAACGTCGCGCGCAGAAATTTTTGATTTACTTTCAGGCCTATACGACAACGTTCGCGAGCGTGAAGCGTTTGCGGGAGCAGTTCGAGCTCGCTTTAAGTTATCCCGGCGTGGTGGGGCTCGTGGTGGGCACCAGGCCCGATTGCATTTCGAAGGCGTTCGTCGATCTGTGCAACGAGATGGCGGCGCGCACGTTTATGTCGGTGGAACTCGGCGTGCAGTCTTTCGACGAATCGACGCTCGTGTGGATGCGCAGGGGGCATACGGCCGGGGTGTCGGTGAAAGCGATCGAGCGTTTGGCGCGTGAGTGCCCGGACGTGAATCTGGGCGTGCATTTGATTTTCGGCAATCCCGGCGAGACCGAGACTACGGCGGTCGAAGCCGCGCGTGCAGAGACGTATGATCTGACATTGCTCGACCTT
>DAISHW010000347.1:782-3033 GCA_036822295.1 Bdellovibrionales bacterium
CGAAGCCGCGCGTCGCGTGAATGCTTTGCCTGTGCACAACGTGAAGCTGCACCACATGCACGGGCTGCGCGAAACCGCCCTGGCCGATGATTTCATGGCCGGTTCTTTTGCGCCGATGGAGAAGGACGAGTACTTCTCTTTGTGTCGCGTGTTCTTGCAGCATTTGAAGCCCGAGATCGCCGTACACCGCTTGGCCGCTTTTTCGTCGCGTCCGCAGGAGTTGCTGGCGCCCGCCTGGACGGCTTTGAAAATGGAGCTCTACCAGGGCATGCTCGAGCACATGCGCCGGGCGGGGGCGTATCAGGGGCAGCATGCGGCGCCTTAGTTTTTTTCTGATGTTTTTGGCGGGCTGTCAGACCGTTCAACAAAGAAATTTTTCTTTGGCGCAGGATCGCGCGCACAAGCTCCGGCCGCTCTCGAGCTGGCAGTCGTTGCAATGTCGGGTGGACGTGGAGCTGACCGAGCCCGCCAGGGCCCGTTACCGCGAAATGTTTCCAGGGGAGTCGATCGATCTTCCTTCCTACGTGTGGGAGGCGCGCGAGAGCGGCTGCGAGATCGTGCCCGTCATGAAGACGCCGGTCGCGAGCGCCCAGCAGGCGTTTTTGCTGCCGACGCTGTGTTTGCTGTTCCAGACGCACTTCGTGAACTCGCCGTTCGATGAGCTGTCGGTGCTGCCCGAGGATCTGGTCGACGCGCCGGGCGCGGTGCAGATCCGCACCGACCTCGCGAACGCGGATCTGGGAATGTTTTTGGCGAAGGACGACTTCCACATCGAGACGCGCACCAAGAGCCGGGGCGTGCTGGGCGCGAAGTACGAGTCGCAGGCCGGCCGCTGGCTGCCCGTGCAGATGGCGCAGACGAACGGCCCCATGACCATCGCCGTCGACGAGGTGGAGTACGCGGACGCGCGCTTGCGCTCGTTCTGGATCTTCGTGGGTACCACCCAACCGCTGCGTCACTCGCGCGCGGTGATCAGCGAGTGTAAATAGAAATTATTATGCAGGGCTTCGCCGCCGAAGCTTCGTATCCTATCTATTCGGCCCACGAAACCGCGGGACTCACGCGCAACTCGTCCGACTTCTTTTCAAACACGCCCAGATCGGCGACCAGCGCGCCGTGTGGGATATGCGGCGGTTCTCCAAGTTTATGCAGCCACGTGAAGAACTCACGCTCAGGGCCGCGACATACCATCTGCCGGGTCTTGCCCTTTTCGGCCAACGTGTCGCCGATCACGCGGGTGGCGCCGCGCCACTTTTGGTCGCGCACCGCGCGGCTTAAAAGCAAGTACGAAAACGTGAGCGTGCGATTGCGCATGGGCAGGTGACTCTCCATTTCGAGCCACCACTCGGGCGCCTCGAAGTGAATGCGCTGATGGCACCAATCGCGCGGCGAATGGACGAGCAACGGGCAATCACCCGCGTGAGTGCACGGAGCCAGGGCTTCATAACCAGCGGCCAAGAGCTCCGCGCGCTTCGCCATCAACGCCCGGCCCCGCTCGCGCGTCGAGGGTTCCAGGATCAGCAAATGATCGAAAGCGCTCACGTCGACGCCCGGCATCTCCAAAAACGAATATGAAAACACAGCCAACGCTCCCGAACCGGGCCGCGCGGCCGTCTGGCCCAAAGATTTCCAGCGCGCCGGCGCCATCGCCGCCAGGTCGTCATGAAACGCCGCCGCCCTTCGGGAAATCTCGATGTGGCGCAAAGCCCGCGGGGTCAGCCAGTCCTGCTCTTCTAACACCCAGTGGGTGGTGCCGAGGCCGCTGCCGAAATCCCAGATCTCACGGATCGCGTCGCTCGGCACGAAACGTTCGAGTTCGCGAAACACCGCCATCCCGCGCGCGAAATTCAAAGGCATGAAATACGCGAGGGTTGCCGGCAATGCGTAGGGCATGTCCCACGGGGTCGGGGCGGCGGGTCTTTCTAAATAAAAATCAGATAGTTTTAAAACCGATTCGTGGATCCGCGCAACGTCCTCGCCCAGAGCTTCAAGACCCTTGAGCAGTCGGGATTCAAGCCTCGGCGTGACGGTGAAGGTGGCCATGGCTCTCGATCGCGATCACCGCGCGGTAGACTTGGTCGGGCGTGATCTCTTCCATCACGTCGGGATTGAAGTTCTCGGCTTCTTGCGCGGGCGGCATCAAAAAGGAAACGTACTGACCCTTCGGTCCCCAGCGCCGCGGATGCTCGACTTTGCGGGGTGAGTACAAACCCACCACCGGCGTGCCGAGCGACGCCGCCAAGTGCAGAAC
>DAISHW010000348.1:0-3026 GCA_036822295.1 Bdellovibrionales bacterium
CCGACATCACGGTCGAAAACAAATATCGAATGACCGGCGCCGGCGCGGGCGAGTTCGGCGTCGGCGATCACACGGAAAAACTCACCGCGCAGACTTTGTCCGGTCACGTGCTCTTGGGGTTCGAGACGATGTTCGTCGACAGCACGACGTTGTCATTCGATGTGGGCTATCGCTACCTGCCGGTGGCGGCGCTCAAACATAAAACGAGCGAAAGCACGATCGTGCATCCGGGCGGCACCGAAAAAGGCGCGGACGCCGACAACCATGACGGCGGCACGCGCAAACTGAACTTGGGCGGCCCGTACGCGGGCATGACGCTCAAGTTCTATCTGAATTTCCTTTAGTAAAGCTCTTCCAAGATGTCGCGGTAACGTTCGTCACAGACCTTGCGTTTCACTTTCAGCGAGGGCGTGAGCTCACCGCGTTCGATCGAGAAATCCTCGGGCAAGATGGCGAAGTTCTTGATCGTCTCGAAACTCGCGAGCTGCGAGTTCACTTGCGCGACGGATCTGCGAAGAGCTTCCTTCACTTCCGGCAGTTGCGTGAGCGCGCGGAAATCGCGAAAGCTCCAGCCGCGTTCGCGAGCCATGGCTTTCGCGTAAGGCTCGTTCAGCGTCAGGAGTGCGACCACGTATTTCTTGCGGTCGCCGTGAATCAGCGCGTGCGAGATCATGGGGTCGTTCTTGAGCAATCCTTCGATTTTTTGCGGCGCCACGTATTTGCCGCCCGAAGTTTTGATCAAATCTTTTTTGCGATCGGTGATGCGCAAGAAGCCCTTCGCCGTCCATTCGCCGATGTCGCCGGTGCGGAAGTAATCGCCGCAGGTCGCGGCCTTGGTGGATTCGTCGTCCAGGTAGTAGCCCCGCATGACCTTCTTGCTTTTCACCAGGATCTCGCCGTCCTCGGCGAGTTTGATTTCGACGTCCTTGAGCGGTTTACCGACCGTACCGAACTCGAAAGCTTGCGGGGTGTTCACCGCCACCGCCGCCGTGGTTTCCGTCAGGCCGTAACCTTCCAGGATCAAAACACCCGCGCCATGAAAGAAACGCGCCAGGTTCGCGTCAAGGGCTGAGCCCCCGCTGACGGTGAAGCGCAAACGGCCGCCGAGACCCGCGCGAATCTTCGCGTAGACCAAGCGATCGGCGAGCATGCGGCGCAAAGGATCGCGGTGCCCCGTGAGCGCGGTGAACAGGCTCTTGCGCCAGGAATGACCTTCGATTTGCGCCATCAGGCCGGCATAGATTTTTTCGAAGATGCGCGGCACTCCGATCAAGACGGTGGGCCGCGCCTCTTCCAGATTCGAGCGCAGCTTTTCGATGCTCTCGGCGAACGTCATCGTGAAACCCAAATACGTGTGCAGCCAAAGCTCCACGCGGCCGAGCACGTGCGCGTACGGCAAGAACGTCAAGGTCGAGTCGGCCGGCGAAATAGGGAAGGCGCGCACCAGGTCTTCGACCTCGCTCAAGATCTGTTCGTGCGTGAGCATCGCGCCCTTCGGCTCGCCGGTGGTGCCCGAAGTGAAGATGATCGTCGCCAGATCGGTGAGTTCCGTTTGCGCGCAAAGCGAAGCGAAATGGTCTTCGGGGTAGCGCGTGAGCCCGAGCTCCATGAAATCGTCCCACTGCAAAAGCGTCGGGGGCGGCTCTGAAAACGGCTGAATGGCGATCACGCGTTCGACGAATGGACATTGCTTGGCGACCGTCTCCCACTTGCGCCACTGCGTTTGATCTTCGATCACAAGGATTTTCGGGCGCGCTTGTTTTAAGACGAACTCGATCTCGTCGGGGCGATTGGTTTGATAGATCGGGACGGTGACCGCGCCTATCCCCAAAATCCCGAAGTCGAGCGCCGCCCATTCCCAGCGCGTGTTCGCGATGATCGCGACGCGGTCGCCCTTTTTTACGCCGAGCGCGAGCAAGCCAAGGCCCGCGGCCTCTCCCGCGCGGTAGTATTCGTTCCACGAATATTCGAGCCAGGTCTTATGTCGCTTGAAACGAATGGCCGCGGTGGGCTGGTGGCGTTCGCGGCCGTCGCGGAAATGCTGCGTGATCGGTTTTCGGCTGGACATGGGCTTCGCGTATCACGCGGGCGGTGAACCGGTCTACTCGCCCGAGGGAACCCTGGCGTTTTTACGCGGATTGATTCGCACCGCGCGACGACCGTCTTGGCCGACCGTGACCGAGATCTCGTCATAATAGCCGGCGGATTCGGCCCGCACTTTGATCGAGCGGCCCGCGGGCACGGGGACGTCGCGGGCTTGGGCCTTGGTGACCGGCACGCGTTGTCCGTTCACGTACAAAACGGCTTCGATCGGCGGGAAGATTTCGATGTTCAGGTAGCCGATGTTGAGCTTCTCCAAGTCCGCCTCGAATTTTCCGCGCAAAAGGTCGCGGGTCAGGCCGTCGCGTTTGACCTCGAGCCAACCGCGTTTGCGCAAGGAAATCGTGAACGGTTCGGCTTGCGGGACTTGCACGGTTTGCGGAGTCGTCAGTCCCGTGCTCTGGCCGTTGATCCAAATTTCGGCGCCGGACGGCGTAGAGAGCACGACCACCGCGTTGGGTGAAACTTCCAGGAACGGGCGCTGCGTGTTCTGCGCGCGCGGAGCCGGCTCGGGCAAAGGACTTGCCGGCACGCGACTGGGAAGCAACGTTTCGATGCCCGGCACGTACAGGCTCAGTGAGCGCACGGTCGGTTCCATCATCTGCGGATAGACTTTGCACAAGTAGATGAAAACCAAAGTCGACATCATCGTGAATACGATGAACGTCGCGAAACGTGCTCCGCGGTTTTTGGTTTTGGTTTGCGCGTGACCGCCGTAGCGTTCCTGTTTTTGCGCCATCGTTTGCGCGGCGCGGGCCGACGGGCGGCCGGGATTGGTGATGCCGGTCAGCGAGGGCTGCATCATGTCCTCGTCGGACTCGAATCCGCCGGGGATAGAGGGGTTCGAGTCCTGCGGCAGGGAATCGAGCGGTTGAACGCGCGAGCGGGACTTTTGCGTGACCCGCGTGCCTTTCATGCTGGAAGCC
>DAISHW010000349.1:0-3018 GCA_036822295.1 Bdellovibrionales bacterium
CATGACCATCCTTATTGACGACTGGTACCCGGTCTACGAAGCCTACGGCCACCGCAAATTGCGCCGCGCACTTTGGCAGCTCATCGCGGACGGTCGATGCCGCAATGACGACGAACTGATCCACCGCTACGGGCTGCTTCGCGGCGAGCTACGCCCGGTTTACAGGGGACCCGTCTTTCAGCCGCGTCCATGGGTAAGACGCGGCTTCTATCCTCAGTACCGTTCGTACCCGGCGCCCGCGTTTCTCAGACCGTATCGTCGCTAGATGACGTCTTTCGGACGGCCGCCGCCGATAAGGCCCGCGGCCACGCCGATCACGGCCAAGACCAAGAAGACCATCAAAAGTATGCGGCCGATTTCCATCGAGATCCCGGCCACGCCCGTCGCTCCGAGTACGTAGGCGATCAACGCCAGCGCCAAGAAGACTAGACCCGCACGTAACATGTTTCCTCCATCGTGAAACGTTCAATGCATCCCGAGAGGCTCAACAGCAATGGCGATGCCATTCGCGAGCGGCGTGTGAACGCCCGTTCACGGTTCAGGGCGGGGTATAATGCCACTTTTCTTTGCCAGTCTTTAGGCGCGCGGGCTATGACGCTGGAATGGAAAATTACCAACAGCTCGAACGTCGTTTTCGTCAAATCAGCCGCCTGCGCGAAGCTTCATCCATCTTAGGCTGGGACGAGGCCGTGATGATGCCCGAAGGCGGCAGCACCGACCGCAACGAAGCCCTGGCGGAACTCGCGGTGATTGCGCAGAACCTGGCGATCGCGCCCGAGGTCGGCGCGTGGCTGGGAGACGCCGACAAAGAACAGGGTCTGGACGAATGGCAGCGCGCCAATGTGCGCGAGATGCGCCGCCAGTACATCAACAACACCGCGATCCCAACGGAGCTCAATCAACGGCTGGTCGTCGCCAAGATGAACAGCGAGCAGCAGTGGCGTCGTCTGCGCCCCGAAAATGACTGGACGCGGTTCCAACCGATCCTGCAAGAAACGCTGTCCCTGACCCGCCAAGCGGTGCAAGAGTTGGCGCGCAAGCGCGACCTGTCGATGTACGACGCGGCTTTGTCGTTGTATTCGCCGGGTCTCGACACGAAGACCGTCGACTCCCTTTTCACGGCCTTGAAGGCGTTTTTGCCGCGGATGATTCAAGACGTGGTGGCGAAGCAGAAAACCGAAAATACCGTCCTGCCCGAGGGTGAGTTCCCGATGGCCGCGCAAAAGGCGTTGGGTTTGGAACTGATGCAAGTTCTGGGGTTTTCCTTGAAACACGGACGGCTCGACGAGAGTCATCACCCGTTCTGCGGCGGCATTCCGCGCGACGTGCGCATCACCACGCGCTACAATACGAACGAGTTCCTGTCGAGCTTGATGGGGGTGCTGCACGAAACCGGTCACGCGCTTTACGAGCAGAATTTGCCCGACCGGTGGCTCACGCAACCCGTGGGCGAAGCGTGCGGCATGGCCGTGCACGAGAGCCAAAGTTTGTTGATGGAGATGCAGGTCTGCCGTTCGCGCGAATTCATCGAGTTCGCCGCGCCGATGATTCGCAAGCATATGGCCCCGTTCGTGAAGAATCCGGAGTCTTTGGACACCGACAATCTGGCGCGCTTGGTGACGCGCTCGCGGCCGGGCCTGATCCGCGTCGACGCGGACGAGGTGACTTACCCCGCGCACATCATTCTGCGCTTTGAAATCGAACGCGATCTGCTCGAGGACCGTTGGCCCCTTTCGGAGTTGCCCAATGTCTGGAACGAGAAGATGAAGTCGTACTTGGGCTCGTCGACCTTGGGCGACGACAAGAACGGTCGCATGCAGGACGTGCACTGGCCGTCGGGAGCGTTCGGTTATTTCCCGGCGTACACGTTCGGCGCGGTGATCGCAGCGCAGCTGTTCGCCAGGGCCGAAAGCGATATCGGCGGGTTGCGCGGCTCGCTCATGCGCGGCGATTTCGCGCCGCTGAGTTCGTGGTTGCGCGAGAAGATTTGGTCACAAGGCTCAAGGGTGAACACTTTGGAGCTGGTCAAGCAAGCGACGGGTGGGCCGCTTTCGACAACGGCGTTCGAGCGGCATTTGCGGCGCCGTTACCTGTGACGCCGCGGGAATATAATTAATTTGCCGCGGGCTTACAGGCTTCGCTGAGTTTCTTCTTATTCGCTTCGTAGACGTGCTTGAGTTCGGTGCCCAGATTCACCGGCGCGGCGGGTGTTTCGTAAAACGCGCGCGCCCCTTTGTCGCCGGTGACGGCCTGCGCGAAGATCTGATCGATAAGCTCTTCGCCGTCCTCGCCGAGGGTTCCGGCTTTGTGGCGCGTTTCGAAATCCTTGAGCGCTTTCGGGAACGGGTTTTTCTTCATTTTGAAAACGCATTTGGGCTCGGACACCGTGCACGCTTCGTCTTTACAGGTGATCGTCCGCACGACCGCCGGTTGCGGTTTTTCCGAGAAGAACCAGAGCTCTTCGAGTTCGATGCCTTTGCCGGGCAAGGCTTTCGCCCAATAGGTTTCGTTTTCTTCGGCCGTGAAGACTTGGACCGGCGTCGGCGCCTTCGCGGAGAACGAGAAAATTTGAAACTCCGAGAAGGCGCGTTTGCCTTTGGTCACTTGCACTTCGTGATCCTCGAATCCGCAAAGCGAAAGCGTCAGCGCGCCTTCGGTCTTCGCGGTGAAGGCGGGCTCGGCGTCCTCACCCGGGCAGCCCATGGCGAAGGCGGTGATCGGAGCAAACAGCAAAACGAGTGATTTGCGCATGCCCTCACGGTAGTCCAAAACGATTTGACCGACAAGGGCTCAGTGGCCGAGGTACGCCGCCTGAATTTCAGGGTTTTCCAGGAGTTCGCGGCCCGTCCCGCTCAAGCGCACTTTTCCGGTCTCAAGGACGTAGGCGCGATGGCTCACTTTGAGCGCCATGCGGGCGTTCTGCTCGACGAGCAGGATAGTCATTCCCGATGCATTGAGCGTACGAATGATCTGGAAGATCTGCTGAACGATTCGCGGCGCCAACCCCAGACTCGGCTC
>DAISHW010000350.1:0-2995 GCA_036822295.1 Bdellovibrionales bacterium
CGCTGCGAGAGGTGCCGGGCAGACCTGAGTCGCGCAATTCGATCTGCGCGATCGATTTGAAGACCGGACAGATTCAAGACTTGGTGACTGGCGCCGACTTCGACAATTGCGCGAGGCTCAAGGGCGATAAACTTTTATGGATCTCGTGGAATCACCCGAACATGCCGTGGAACGGCACGGAACTGTTCACGGCCGATCTGAGTGATCTTAAAAATCCGATTAAAATTGCGGGGGATCGGGAGCATGCGATTTCGCAGGCGCGCTGGAGCCCGGACGATGACGACATCTATTTTGTCGGCGAGTTCACCGACTTCGCGCGGCTGCATCGCCACCGCGCGGGCCGCATCGAGGTCGTGTTCGACATTCCGGCCGAGTTCGGTTTGCCCGATTGGGTGCCGGGTCAGCAGCTTTACGATTTTGTCGGTTCCGCCGTGGTGGCGGCGCACGCGGTGAATGGCCGCTGGCAGATGGTCATTCGCGACGGCAACGGGCAGCCGCGGCGTTTGGGCCCCACATACGCGCTCATCGGGGCGATCCGGGCTCAAGGCGCCCGCATTGTCGCGATGGTCACGCATTCGGACAAACCCGCGACCTTGATCGCCGTTTCGCAAGCCGGCGAGATTGAATCTTTGTTCGAGGGCACCGCCGCGCGCCTTGATTCGGGCTACCTTTCGATCGGCGAGGAACTTCGTTACCCGGTCGAAAATGGCGGCGAGGGCTACGCGTGGTTTTATCCTCCGAAAAACGCCGAGTTCGAGGGACCGAAAACCGAGCGCCCGCCGCTCGTGGTGATGGCGCACGGCGGGCCCACGGCGATGTCGTTTGCGAGCTACAACAAGTCGATTCAATTTTGGACCTCGCGCGGCTTTGCGGTCGTCGACGTGAATTATGGCGGTAGCACCGGTTACGGCCGCAAATACCGCGAGCGTCTGCGTGACAATTGGGGCGTCGTGGATGTGGGCGATTGCGCGGCCGCCGTGCGAACGCTGGGCGCGCGCGGGCTGATCGATCCCAAACGCGTCGCCATTCGCGGCGGCAGTGCGGGCGGTTACACGACGCTGGCCGCGCTGGCATTTACGAAAGACGTGTTCGCGGTCGGCGCGAGTTACTACGGCGTCAGCGATTTGGAACTGCTCGCCAAAGAGACCCACAAATTTGAGTCGCGTTACCTGGATCAGTTGGTGGGACCGTATCCGTCCGCGATTCAAGTTTACCGTGAGCGCGCGCCCCGCGCCCACATCGAGAAGTTCGATTGTCCGATCGTGTTCTTTCAGGGCGGTGAGGACAAGGTGGTCCTGCCCAACCAAGCGGAGCTCATGTACGAATCGCTCAAAGTCAAGGGCATCACGACCGAGTACCATCTGTACCCGAAAGAGGGGCACGGCTTTGTCGACGCCAAAAATGTGCAGCACAGTTTAAAGACCGAACTCGCGTTTTATGCGAAGGTCTTCGGGGTGAATGGATTCGAACTCGACGCTAAACGGGTTTAATCTCGAGCATGCAGGAGCACCCGGGACAACGGGCGCTTTTCGGCCACGACTCCGCCACTTCGTCGAAGCGAAATTCCACGCCGCAGTTCGGGCAGTGGATCGCCGCGCGCTCGATCCAACCGCGCTCGGTCCACGTGGCGAACGCCAAACCACCGCCGACCAGCAGAAACAGCGGAGGAAGCACAAAATGCAAGATCGGAATGAACAGCGTGATGAACGCCACAAAGAAAAACGCGCCGAATATTTTCGCCGCGCGCTGGAAGCGATCGGCGTTCAAAAGATCGCGCCGCTCGGCCGAGCCGAACGTCGTTTTGCCGTGCAAATCGCATTGAAGGCGTAAGGTGTTGGAACTCACGCCTTCATTCCATCATCACTTCAACTCGGACTGCAACTTTTTCGCATGCTCAAGATGCATCGCGACCGCCGCGGCCGTTTTTTCCAAATGCGTTTTCAGCGCGTCGCTTTGGGCGAACGGTATCAAATTGTCGCGCAGGGTGCTCAAGGCCTTTTCATGCATCGCCACCTGTTGCGCCATGTACACTTTGTCGAAGCCGTTCAGCTGCGCGCGCTTCAAGGTCTTGTTCAAAGCGTCCGCTTCTTTCTCCAAGGCGTCGGCCAGTCCGCTGTCTTTGTCGTCGATCTTGTTTTGCTTGGCGAGCTCTTTGGTGTCCTTCTTATTGGTCTGGTGCTGCGCCTGCATGTCTTTGGCGAATTGTTGAACCGCCGGGTTTTGGGCGCGATCTCTAGCGATCGTGGCCGCGTCGATCTCGCCCTCGTTCACCGTCTCGAGCACCTCGACGATTTGCCCGTCGCTCAGACGCTCTGGGGCCGCGAACACCGGACCTGCCATGAAAAACGGCAGAACCAATAACGTGTGTCTCATTTTCAATATCTCCTCTTAACTAATGGGGCATTGAAGTCGCGGCCGCGTCTTTGGCGGACGGCGCACCCAACCCGACTTGCTTTTTAGCCATATCGATGCCGCTGTCAATCAGGTCGAGCGCGGCGCCGGTCTGCCTGGGCAAAATGCCGCGTTTGTTGAGGTACCGAAGGCCGAAGTAAGCCACGGCGCCGAACACCAGATAGCGGAAACGGAACGCGGATAACAAACGGGGAGCGACGTAAGTGGCCGTCGCCGCTTTGATTTTTTGATCCATAAATGAACCTCCTTTGGATCTGCGCGGAAAGTTCATTGCATATCGCTTGCCAAGATTCCGGAATACGGTGCGAGATCAGCCCTTGAGCAGGCGATCGAGTTCGCCATTCGCGTCAAGTGCCGCGAGCTCAGAGAATCCGCCGATCAATTTGTCGTCGATGAAGATTTGCGGCACCGTGCGCTGGCCCGTACGCGCCCGCAGAGCTTGCAGCTCCGCATCTTTGCCGTCCAAGTCGATCTCTTCGAACGTGACGTTTTTTCGCTTCAGCAGATCTTTGGCTCGGACGCAGTACGGGCAGTTGGACCAGGTGTAAACTTGAACTGAGGCCAAGGCGAACTCCTCTCATCG
>DAISHW010000351.1:0-2975 GCA_036822295.1 Bdellovibrionales bacterium
GCGATTTGAATCCCTTCGCCCGGCTCGTATTCCTGCGCGACCAGGCACTCTCCGACGCAGAGATCCGGCGGGCCGGGGGAGCGATCAACACGGTCGGCGCGCGGCTCGCCGACTGGTTCGAACGCGAAGGCGACGAGTATCTTTTTTCGGACTTGAGCGGTCTGCTTTCGCAAATCAAATCCGAGAACGGGCGTTTTCAGGATTTGATCCCCGCGCTCAAGCGCATTCTGATCGCGGGCGCCCCGGACCGTATCGCGGGCGATGAGTGGCGGTTGACCGCGGCCGCTTTGAGCCGCGGCTACGTGGCGTTCTTGAATCTTCGCCACGTCACGCGCGGCGATCTGAACTCGGTGTTGGTCCGCCCGGAGCTCCCCAGTCGCATCCAGGAGCTCGCCCTGATTTTAGAGTCCGGAGTCGAACGTCATCCCGGGGGTCGCATTCCCGGTCAGGAGTTCAAGGACCTGGCGGCGGCGATCACGGCGACGGGTTGGTTACCCAAAGGCGCGGGTCCCACGGCCGTCCACGATGTTTGGGTGTGGCTCGTGCGACGGCCAATGTCGCTTGGCGAAGGCCCGGACGACGGAACGCTCTCGCTCGAGATTTTGCGGAACTTCACGGAGCGCTTGGGCGGTTGGCGAAAGCTGCAGCAGACCGATTCCGCGGACTTCGCGCGGGCGCTCAAGGCCTCGGCGCCCATGGAGTGGGACTCCCAGGGGCGAATCGTTTTTCGCGCTCAGGGGCCGGCGACTTGGCTGCAGCGCGAGCGCATGGTTTGGTCCTTCACCTTCATCGACTGGATCAAAGAGAGCTACGTCGGGAGTGAACCCGATGAGCTCACCACCGATCAGATCACCCGGGCGGCCCAGGAGATCCTGCCGCTTTTGCACGGATTCGGCTGGATGCGCTCGACCACGGCCAAAATCGGCGCCAAACTCTTGCGCGAATCCGACCTGTTCACGCCGAGCTCAAACGGCGACGGACGGATCCAAGTTCACGAAGGCACGCGCTACCTGGCTTACGTGGCCTCAAGCTTCCGGGCCGCCGAGCTTTGGCTCGCGCAAGCCGATGGCGTCTGCGTGAAGCGCGACGCCGAATGCGTCCGCCAGGTGGCGGCCAATCCGGCGACGGGAGTCCTGGATTCGCTTCCGCGCCTTAAGGCTTCGCTCGACGGCAAAGGAATAGAAATTTTCGCGAACTACTCGAAATCGGCGGAAGAGACCGTGCTCGGGCGGGTGGTCGAAGGCCCCTATGGCACCGGGGACCTGCTGCAGACTTACATGATCTTCCAATATGTTGAAAATTTCTTAAGCAGATTCGATTCCGACCGCAGCGAAACGGTCAGTCTGAGTGAGAGCCCCCCGGCCTTCCGGCTCTTTGGTTCGACCCTCGAAATGCTGCTGTCGGGCGTCGTGCCGCCAGAGGAGATGGAAGCATTTTTTACCTTTCTTTTGAAATACGGTAACACGCCCTTCACGATGTTCGCGGGTCAGGTGCGTTGGCTGAATTGGAAATGGCACCCAGATCGTTGGACTTTTGAGTCGGATCGCACTCATTTGGTGGGCATTCTCAATCAGCTCTCGAAACTATGAATTTTCTACCCGCGGTTTGAAATGACTATAGATGACCCGACCCAATTTGAAACCACTCGATAATATCGAGTAAACTCCGGCCCGTGTATTGCCTAAAAGCCCTATCGGCCGGATTCACCGTCGCGCTGCTGTTTGCGTCGAACGCGTTCGGTAAGTCCGCCGAAAATTATTTAGATCTGAATTTCCGGCAGAACCGTTACTTAGGCGGCGTGCAGAACGCTTCTCAGACCTCCAATTACACGTTCTTGTCCGGCGACCTGAACCTGGAAGCCCAAACCCCGGGCTTCAATTACAAACTCAACCCCATGGCCCAAGGCGCTTTCGAAGCGCAAGACGAGTTTTATTTCGGCGTTCCCGAAGCCTATATCGAACCCCGAAAGCTCGGTCCCGACTTGGGCCTGACGATCGGCCGCCGGAAGCGCGCCTGGAGCAAACTCGACGAGGAGTTCAATCTCGGCATCTGGCAACCGCAGCTGCGTTGGGATTACCTGGCGCCCGTTCAACAGGGGCTCACCGGTGTGTTTTTCGATTGGTCGGTGGGCCCGCGCACCAAGCTCACGTTCTTCACCTCGCCTTTGAGCGTTCCCGACCAGGGGCCCCAGTTCGAGCTCACGAACGGGCAGTTCGAATCGGCCAATCGCTGGTTCGTGCAACCCCAAAGTCGCGTTCAGCTTTTCGGCGGCACGGCGTTTTCGAGCGAAGCCCCGCTTTACTTCGAAATCGATCAACCGACCGAGGAAGAGTTGATCATGCACTCGAGCTTCGGTCTTGGCGCGCGGCACGAATTCGAGGGGACGCCGTTTTGGGTCGCGCTCAATTACGCCTACAAGCCGCGCAATCAGATCCACTTGGGGATCGAATGCCAGAACTGCTTGAACATCGGCAGCCCCAACACCGCGGCGGAAGTGACCGCCGTGATTCACCCGAAAATCGTCAAGCACCATGTGGCGACGCTTGAAACCGGCTTCGAGCGCGCGGACGAACGCGGTTGGATTTCGGTGACGGGCGACATCCCGCGCGAATCCGACTTTCCCGAGGCGTACGAAGAGGCCCCGCTCAATCCCATGGTGATCGGCGGCGTGGGATTTGAGCATTACATCGGCGCGCTCGTTTCGAAGCCCTCGTGGCTGCAGTATTCGTACATGCGCCGCTGGGAATTCGAGCGTCCGCGCGACGCGAGTTTGTTTTCGCAAGATCAAGTCGAGTCGTCGCTCGACCGCTATCCGTTCAAAGAGATCGCGGCTCTTCAGTGGAAGATTCTGCTGATGCAAAAAAACAAGAGCCGCCTGTCGATGCGCCACCGCTACAACTACTCGGTGCCTGAGCGGGGCGGGTGGTTGTCGTCGGGCCTCGAGTGGAATCGCGGGGTCATGACCTTGGGCTTTG
>DAISHW010000352.1:0-2973 GCA_036822295.1 Bdellovibrionales bacterium
CGATGAACCCGAATGGAAAATGGTCGAACGCGATTTGGTCGAGCTGCGCAAGCATCCGCGCGCGCGTTATCACGTGCTGCACGTTTCGAGTCGCCACACTCTTGATTTGGTCAAGAAGGCCAAGGCCGAGAAACTGCGCGTGAGCGCTGAAGTGACGCCTCACCATTTGTATTTCAACACCGAAACGATCGACGGCGGCAATACCTCGTTCAAAATGAACCCGCCGATTCGCTCGGCTGAAGATCAAGAAGCTTTATGGAAAGCGCTGGCGAACGGCGATTTGGATTTCGTGGCGACCGATCACGCGCCCCATGAACGCGAGATGAAGACGGGCGCGTTCGATAAGGTCGCGTTCGGCACTTTGGGCGTCGAGACGACCTTGCCGGTTTTGATTCATGGCTACAAAAAAGGCTGGATCACGCCGGAGCGTTTCGTGGAGGTTTTCGCGTTGAGGCCGGCGGAGTTCTTGCGTTTGCCCGCGGGCTTCGGTCGTTTTCAAGTCGGCCAAGCCTTTCACGCGGTGTGGATCGACGTGAACGCGCCGACCGCGCGTTACACCGAGGATCGGATTTCGAGTCTGTCCAAAAATAGCTGTTTTGTCGGCGCGGATTTGCCGGGCCGTATTCTGGGCGCTTTCCACGAAAATCGGGCGTTCCGGTTCAATTAAGGAGGCGCTCCCGTGCGTTTCATGCTGCTCTGTTTGACCTTCTTGTCCGCCGGCGCCGCGCACGCCGCTAAGGATTTTTCCTCGTGGCGTAAATTCTCGCAAGGCCAACTGATCGCGGAAACCACGGCTTTGGCGCCAGGTTCGAGCGGCACGATCGGTCTGTCGATCGCGCTCGCGGACAAATGGCATACGTATTGGGTCAACGCGGGGGATTCGGGCGCCGCGCCGACGTTCACGTTCAAAAACACGCCCGGGCTTAAAGTGAAGCAGGTGCATCTGCCGGCGCCGACGCGCTTTGAAACTGGACCGTTGATCTCTTTCGGTTACGCCCAAGAGGTCTTGTTTCTGATCGAAGTCGAAGTGAGCCCGTCGATGACCGTCGGCAAAGACGCCGAAATGACGCTCGACGCGGAATGGTTGGTTTGCGCGGAAGTCTGTATTCCCGCGATCGACACATTGAAGCTTGCGATTCCGATCCGCGATTTGGCAGAGGTCAAGCCGGCCGCGCATTTCGCGCGTTTTCAGAAGACGCGCAGTGAAGTACCTGAAGACAAAGTCCCGCACCCGAAATGGCGCCGTGACGGCGATTCGGTGAAACTTGAAATCCCCGAATGGCGTGAACGGGAGTTCATGGATTTCTTCCCGTTCAAAGGCTCGGGCGTGACCAACGCCAAGCCCGAGGCCGCGGTCTTTGGCGAAACGCTGACGTTGAAATTCGCGGCGGGCGCGGTGGCGCCCGACAGTGCCGATCGCGTCGGCGCGCTGATGAGCCGCAATTTGAAAACGGGACAAATCGAAACGTGGTCGTTTGGCGATTCGGGGTGGAGTTTCTCGGAGCCGGCGAGCGCGCCCGCCCAGAACATCTGGTGGATGTTGCTGTCGGCGTTCTTGGGCGGATTGATCCTGAATCTCATGCCGTGCGTGTTCCCGATTTTGTCGATGAAGCTCTTGAGTCTCTTGAAGATCTCGGGGGCTCATCCCGGCGAAGTGCGCCGGCAGAATCTGGCGTACGTCGCGGGCGTTTTGGTTTCGTTTTTGATCATCGCGTTCGTACTCTTCGGACTCCGCTCCGCGGGACAACTGGTGGGCTGGGGATTCCAGCTTCAATCCCCGGTGTTTCTGACTTTGCTGAGTTGGTTGTTCTTCGCACTTTCACTGAATCTTCTGGGCGTTTTCGAAGTCGGCTTCTTGAACGCCGGCGTCGGGCACAAGCTCACCAAATCCGAAGGGTTGTGGGGGGCGTTTTTCACGGGCGTGCTCGCGGTCGTCGTGGCTTCGCCCTGTACGGCGCCGTTCATGGGCGCGGCGCTCGGCTTCGGTCTGACACAGTCGTCGTTCGTGCTGATCGCGATCTTCTTGTGCCTGGGGCTTGGGCTTTCCGCGCCGTACCTGGTCTTCGCGGTGTTCCCGCGCGCGATCCGCGTTCTTCCAAAACCCGGCAAGTGGATGAACACGGTGAAGCAGGTGATGGCCTTTCCGATGCTGCTCACCACGCTTTGGCTTCTTTGGGTTTTGAGTCAGGTGCGCGGCTCGGACGCTTTGATGGTCGTTCTGGCCGGCGGGCTGATCATGGCGTTTTCATTCTGGCTCGCTCCCCGCCGCGCGAAGACGGCCACCGCCCTGACCGCGGTCGCCCTGACCTTGGGAATCGTCTACGTGTACCGGGCCGAGCAACAGGTGAACGCGCAGATCGGATCCGAGGTGTGGCAGGCATATTCCGAAGCGGGGTTGGAAAAACTCAAAGGTCGGCGGGTGTTCATCAACATGACCGCCGATTGGTGCCTGACCTGTAAAGTCAACGAGCGATTGGTTTTCAACGATCCGGAAGTCATGGCGCTTCTTGAAGCCAAACAAGTCGTGTTGGTGAAGGGCGATTGGACCAAGCGCAACGCGGAGATCACGCGCTTCTTGAACCGTTTCGAACGGGTCGGAGTTCCGTTTTACGTTCTTTATTCGCCCCAGCATCCGCAAGGGCAGATCTTGCCCGAAGTCTTGACCAAAAGTACCTTTATGGATCTGATTCAACGCGAATTCCCTTGAAGGAGGAACTATGATGCGTACGATTGGTCTGATCGCGAGTCTGATGCTGGCGGCTCCGGCGTTCGCCGCTCCCGGGGCGAAAACTCCCGCCGCTCCGAAGAACGGCGAAATGGCTCCGGACTTCACGCTCACCGGCGTGGACGGCAAAGAGTACAAACTCAGTCAATTCAAAGGTAAAACCGTCGTCCTGGAATGGTTCAACAACGATTGCCCCTACGTGAAGAAACACTACGACGGCACGGGCAACATGCAGGCGCTGCAAAAAC
>DAISHW010000353.1:0-2964 GCA_036822295.1 Bdellovibrionales bacterium
AGCTTTTCGACGCTGAACTCCTGGCTGCCGTGCTGGCCGTAAGGCGCATCGGTGTAGATCTCGCCCTGCATGATGTAGAATTCATGATCGACCGGCGGCATCCCTTCCTCCGGCTCGACCAGAATCAGGCCGTACATGCCGTTGGCGACGTGCATACCCACCGGGGCGGTCGCGCAGTGATAGATGTAAAGACCGGCGTTCAGCGCGCGGAAAGAGAACGTGGACTTGTGTCCCGGAGCCGTGAAGGAGCCTTCCGCCCCGCCGCCTTGGCCCGTGACCGCGTGCAGATCGATGTTGTGCGGAAGTTTACTGTCCGGGTGGTTGGCCAGGGTGAAATCGACGTAGTCGCCTTCGCGGATTCTTAGCATCGGGCCAGGAACGGTTCCCCCGAACGTCCAGAAGGTGTATTCGACTCCATCCGAAAGTTTTTTGACCGTTTCGCGGACTTCCAATTCGATCGTCACCCGCGCCGGCCCTTTTCTGGAAATGGGCGGCGGCGCCTGGGGCGGCAAGACGAGGGGATGCGGTTCTTTGGGAAGCTTCTCGATATCGACGTCATCCGCGGCGATTTTCGCGGACGACGATTCCCATTTGGCGCCTCTGTCGAAACAGGATGTCAGCAGGGTGAGAGAGAGCAGGGTCAGCGGGATTGCGAAAAAAATGGTTTTCATTTTGAACCTCGTGTTTCTCAAGTAGGTCGTTATTTGACGGTTAAAATGCCCTTCATGGTTCCCGCGTGGCCGGGGAACGTGCAGATATAGGGGTAGTCTCCGGCCTTCGCGGGCGCGGTGAATTCAATCGTGTCGCTCTGCTTGCCGTCGACGAGTTTCGTGTGGGCCAGGACGTTCGGTCCGACCGCGAGCCAGCCTTTGGTGGCTCCCGCCGCGATGCTGTCTTGCGCGACTTTTTCCGCGGTGCCCGGCGCGGTCAGCACCCAGTTGTGCTGCATGGCCGAAGTGTTCTTGAACGTGAGCTTCACTTTCTCGCCGGCCTTGACGGTGAGCGTGGTCTTGTCAAAGAGCAGGAACTCGCCTTTGGGGCCGATGGTGAGCGTGGCGGCGTGGGCGCCCGTGCAAAACAAGAGAACGGCGAGTGATTGGAAGCAAAGAAATCGGAGAGCGGTTTTCATAAAATACCTTTCATTTTAGGAGTTACGTCGTTGAGTGTTTGTTGGGCGAGCGAATTCATGAAAGCTAGGATCGCATCGCTCAGGCTTTTTCTAAGGACGCATCCTTTCAGGAAGGAGCAGTCGCATTTTTTGCCAGAGAAGCATTCCGCGGTATGGAACGTTTCTTCGGTCTTAGAGACAATGTCTTTCAGGGTTTTGTTTCCGGTTTCCTTTTTGATGCTCAGGCCTCCAGTTCTTCCTCTCGCTGTATCGATCAAGTTGGATTTCGCGAGTTGATTTGAAACTTTGATCAAATTGTTTTTCGACACGCCGAGCTTTTCGCAAAGCTCCTGCAGGGTGACCGGTCTTTTCACCTGATTCAGGTACATCAGCACGCGTAAGGAGTAATCGGTATGGGATGTCAGTCGCATTGTCGATCCTCCTTCAGCATGAGGGTTTGGCTTGCGGGCCGGGAATGAAAATCCGGGGTAAAAACTTCCAGCACCAGCTCAAGACCGCGAGAATCCAAAACGTCGCGGCCAGATACAGAAAACCGCTCTTCCAGGCGTCTCCGGAAAATCCGTAGAGCGTGCGCGACAGAATCGCCAACGTCAGGAAGATCAACAGGCTCCACAGGGCTTTCGAGTTCATCTCGAGCTCCGTCGGATAAGCGCCGTGGGCGAGCGTCACGCGAGCCGCGACCGAGAACGTGATCAGGCCGAAGCAGCCGATGAACAACAGGTGGAACCAGGTGATGAACATCAGGGGCTGCCACCAGGTCAGGAAAAAACCGAGCGGGATCATCGTCGCGACCAGCCGCACGGCATACTTGAGCGGCGAGGGTCTTTGCGACGGCCGCTGCACGTTCCATATTTTGAAAAGGTAAAAGAGCGACACGAGCGTCAAGAGCAGGTAGGCCCACGAGTTCCCGCCGGTTCCCGCCGCGAATAAAAGCGCGCCCATCAAGAGACCGCCGACATGGAACAGCCGGCGCCAAACGGGCGGCGTTGAATTCTCGAACTCGGACGGCAGGCCGGAAAGAAACGAGAAAAATCGGGTTCCGATGCCGAGCACAAGCAGCAGCACGGTGCCCAGATTATAAAGGTGTATTCCCATGAAGGAGTTTCCGCGCAAATGGAAGTAGCTGCCCAGCAGCGCCAAAACCATGGCCATGGCGACGTGCGAGAAGAAGACCGGCAAAGGCTTTTTCATCCTTAGGATGCGTCTGCCCCCGTAGATCAGAAGAAACAGAACAACGGCCATTTGAATCGAATAGAAAAATCTCGGATCCGGGTTCCAAGAAGAAATCGTCAAGCCGAGCATGAGCGCGCTGGCGCCCAGATACTCGGCAAGGTTCGCGCTGGCGGT
The DNA here is from genome assembly GCA_036822295.1 of Bdellovibrionales bacterium. Lineage (GTDB taxonomy): Bacteria > Bdellovibrionota > Bdellovibrionia > Bdellovibrionales > UBA1609 > JALHOQ01. Next base: position 2,477 of record DAISHW010000353.1, read on the forward strand.
TCCGGTCATGCGCGGAACGGCGGTCATCAGGAATCCGACGATGAAGCTCCAGAGAAATCCGCCCGTGATGAGTTTCGGATGAATGAAAATGGCCGGGGCGTCGAACCAGTTGAGATCTTGTACGAACCAAACTCCGACTGCGAGCAAGGCGTTCAAAAGGCCTAGTGGGAAAAAGATTTGATAAGGAGCTAGGTGCCTCATCGTCGTGCGACTCCGGTTACTCTTCCGTCAATTGACAGGTCCGGCTTAAAGTTGCATTCTAGATGCAATAATTGCAACTTATTTGCAGTATCTGTTCAGTTACGGCGCGGCGTGTGGAAACGGAAAACGGATGAAAATATCAAACCCATATGAGACGGACACGGTGGATCTGGACGGGGTCCAGTTCACTCACAAAGACATTTTGAATGTGGTGGATGACTTCTACACGCGCGTTCAAAACGATGAGGTGCTGCAGGTCCCGTTCGCGTCGGTGCGGGACTGGCCGG
>DAISHW010000354.1:0-2952 GCA_036822295.1 Bdellovibrionales bacterium
GGTTTAAATCCATCGTACGGATTAAATCGCTCCACCGGAGCAAAGACCAGGGGTTTTATGGACAAAATCATTGCCGGCCGCAAACGTGATCTTGGCGGATTTATCGTCGAGAGGGCGCTGCCCACGGTCGAAAAACGCGCGGTCGGGCCGTTCGTGTTCTTGGATCATATGGGGCCGCTGACGATCGATGAGCGTCATAAGCTCGATGTGCGTCCGCACCCCCATATCGGCCTGGCGACCGTGACTTATTTGTTCGAGGGTTGCGGCATGCACCGGGACACTTTGGGATCGAAGCAATTGATCCAGCCGGGCGATATGAATTGGATGACCGCGGGGCGGGGGATCGCGCATTCGGAGCGCACGCCCGCCGAGGCCTTGACCGCGGGCGGACGGTTGCATGGCGTGCAGATTTGGGTGGGGTTGCCTTCGGCCGAAGAAGAATGTGAGCCCGCCTTCACGCATTGGCCCCACTCGCAGTTGCCGTTCGCGCGTCGGGACAAGGATGTGAGCGTTCGCGTGATGCTCGGCGAGTTCGAAGGCACGAGATCGCCGGTGCCGACGTTGTCGCCGATGCTGTTCTTGGATGTGGACACCAAGACGTCGGCGGAGCTGAGGTTTCAAGAGACGGAAGTCGCCGTGTTTTTGGTCGCGGGCGCGGGCGCCGTGAACGGCCAAGCGGTGAACCCGAGCGATCTGGCCGTGCTCGGCGATCCCTCGCGGGTGCGCCTGGAAGGTCAGGCGCGCTGGGTGGTGATCGGCGGCGAGCCGTTTCCGGAGAAGCGGCACATGTGGTGGAACTTCGTTTCCTCACGCCCCGAACGCATTCGCCGGGCGGCGGAAGAATGGCGAGCCGGGCGCTTCGGTTCCATCGACGGAGAGACGGAATTCATTCCGCTGCCGGATTCGCCGCCGTTCCCGACGTAAGTCGGAGGTCTACAACAAACGCTTATACCGAATGGTAAACGCGATTTATGGATCACTCGGGGAACGTCCAGATTATCGGGGCCAGTAAACGACCGGTCTTTGCGTGAAGGCCCCGGACTCCGCAGAATCGCTACATGAACAAAACAAAAAGTTTATGGGCGACGATGTCGGTCGTTTGTGTCGTTTCGATCACGGCCTGCGCGGGAGAGGGTGAGGCCTCGACCAACGCTTGGCAGGCCGGGCAGGCCCCGGTAGAAGAAGAAAAGCCTGAGCTCGGCGCTCCGGCGCTTCCGGAAGGCTTGTTGACCCAAGTGATCGGTCAGGGCGTTCCCCGCGTCGTGGCCGAAGCCGCCTTCATGAAATACGAAGAGTTCCGCGGCGCGATCGAGAATCCGCGCTATATCTCGATGATCGATTTCGATCGGCATTCGAGCGAAAACCGCCTGTGGATGGTGGACGTATCGACCGGGCAGGTCGACGCTTTGCCGATCGCGCACGGCGCGGGTTCGGATCCCGACAATGACGGTTACGCCGATCGTTTTTCGAACGTACCCAATTCGCGCAAGTCGTCGCTGGGCGCGTATCTGATCGCGGAACGTTATATCGGCAAATACGGTCAATCGCTGCGTTTGGACGGTTTGGAATCGTCGAACGATTTGGCGCGTCCGCGCGCGATCGTTTTACATCCGGCCCGTTACGTCGAAGAGGGCAACTCGAAGCAGGGACGCAGCTGGGGCTGCCCGGCGGTTCCCTTCGGCTGGATCCAACGCGTGATCGACCGGCTGCGCGACAAGAGTTTTATGTACGCTTTCGCGTCATTGAACCGCACCAGCTGGCAAGAAGATCGCCTGACGATGAAAGGCATGCTGGAGAATCCGGCCGCGTGGTTGGGTGAAGCTTCGCAAGCCCCCGTCGAAGGCGAATAGCCACTTAGAAAATCACGCCCGCGCGGAATTCGGCGACCTGCTGATCGTAGTTCAGCAGGGTCTCGGCGTAACCGTAATAGTATTGCGTGTAGAACGCGGGCACCAGGCTGAATTTCCCCAGGCGAAAGGCCCACGAAATCAAATAGCCGCCGCGATCCCAGTTCTCGGAGAACTTTCCGCTCGGTGAGACCTGTAGCGCGAGTTCGGACTTGTCCACCCAACTGTCGAAGAGTTGCACGAACGAAACGCTGACCGACAGCGGGCCGATGTAGTTTTGGATGTCCATGTTGGTTTCATCGAAGCCGTGCAGATACGCGGCTTGAAGGCCCAGGCGGGTGATCCAGCGCGGACCCTCCCTTTCGAAGTTGAAACGCACGTAGTTCTTTTCGAGCGAGCGCGAGTCCGCGTCTTTTTTGCCGTTCGAAGTGTGGCTCCACGCGCCGAAATCGATGGAATCCACGAAGCGCCAGTGCGGCGGCGACCAGCGGTAAAACAATTCCGGATTGTACGTCAGATCGCGAAACGGCTTCGACTCCTCCTCTAGCGCCCAAAACATGAACTGCGTGTAACCGAAAAACAACGGCCATTCGCGGATGATCGGCGTTTTGAAACTCACTTGGAGCTTCGAAGTCGGGCGTCCGTACGCGAAATAAAACGGCAAATGGCGCTGCAAGACCGCCTCCTCTTTTTCGACGCGCGTGCTGGTGCGTTTGTGTTCGGGTTCGACGAGCGAGGCGTCGCCGGGCTTTTGGGCGTGAGCGGCGATCAGGGTGGTAAAGAGTAGAGCGAGCATGGAAAAGATTTATGCCCCGGCCCGCTCGACCGCAAGAGTAGAGTTTTTCTGGTGCCAAAGCTGGTCTTCTCGTGAGAGAGGATTCCGGCGTGAATATCGTTTTCGAGAATGAAAACTTGATCGCGGTCGATAAGCCACACGGGTGGTTGACCACGCCCGCGCGTTCCGCGGACGATCCACGTCCGTGTTTGGGACGTGAGTTGCAAGCGGCGGTGGGCTCGCAAGTTTACCCGGTACATCGTTTGGATTTTGAAGTGGGCGGCTTGGTGCTGTTCGCGCGCACGGCCCAGGCCCATCGCGTGGCGCAGG
>DAISHW010000355.1:0-2013 GCA_036822295.1 Bdellovibrionales bacterium
ACACGTTTGCGATTCGTCTCTATAAGAAGAGCAAAGACTTGCGGCTGGTTCAGGTGGCTCTTGGGCATCGCAACATCACCAATACGATGGTTTACGCCGACTATGTCTACTCACAGCAGGAACTACGAAAACTCATCCTTTGAGTTTAAGAATTTGTTACCTAAATGATGCAGTAAGTCGAAAGCCGCCATTATGCATGATCAAATTTTGCCGCACCTGCTTCCGTAATTCTTGCTCGGTTTTCCAAAATCACGATTTTTTTTGACGAAGATCGATTCGCAATCCTGCACCCAAATACAAGCGTGCGAAAAGTCATTTCTCCTCTGAAAAGGGCGCGCTTTCTGAGCGTTTATGTCGCGAAACATCAACGCACATTTCGGGACATGAAATCTTTATGCGTTGCCATTTTAAAACCAGGTTGAGAATTTCAGCGGCCTAAATTTAAAGCCTGAGATTTTCCGAGGGAAAGAGGGGATAAATGACTACCGTTCGCGCGTTTTTCCATGTCGCAATTCTTTGCGTCACGATGATTTCGGCACATGCCGGCGCTGCAACAAATAAACAGACTTCAGATATGCAGGCCAAACAGGCCGAGGTGGCGCGCCTGCTCGACACCGCGTGTATCGAGGTGCTCACCGGCGATGCGGTTGGTCGTTACGCGCATTTAGGGCAAAGCTGGTCGCTCCTGGATCTGCTCAACCCCGATCCGGAAAAGAATCTGGCGGCGCAGTATCCGACGATCTTAATGAACAACGATCAGCTGGATAACTTTGTCGCGAACTACTACCCCCGTAAGCGCATCAAAGACCCGGCTTACCGCACGGAACAATATTGGTACTACCCGATGATCTCGGCCGGCGTGCCCGAAGCCGGCGGACGCCAGATCATCGGTCACTACGATTCCATCGCGCGCGCAGCGAAGTACATCGACAGCCGCGCCAAGGGTAAGCGCGCTTCGAAGATGCTTGGCTTTGTCGGGCCCGCGGGAACCGGTAAAACGGAAATCGGAAATCTATTGGTCACGGCGCGCGGTATTTTGTCGATGACCGACGCGGACTACTATCAGTTCACGTTTGAATTCACGAACCTGCAAGACATCGAAGGCCTTGAACCACTCCTTTACGGAGCGAATTCGGCGGGGCAAAGCAGCGCTCTGAAAGACGTGAGCCTGGGGCGCTCCCCGCTCGTGCTTTTGCCTGAAAGCCTGCAAAAGAAAGTCACGGCCATCGCGCGCGATAAATTCCGCGAGAAAGTCGGCAAAAAGGGCCTGAAGATGGATCCCCTGCCTTGGACTCTGCAGAGTGGAAAAACGCGTGAAGTGGTGGACGCGATCATCACTCACTACGCTCGTAAAGAGAACGTGGCCGCCGTCACTGAAAAGGATTACCTGCGCTGGTTGACCCCTCACGTGCGCGTAGTTCGCCGCCCGTACGAGACCATGCAACCGCCGGATATCATCCGCTACTTGGGCAAGCACCCCGACATGGCGACGATCTATTTCACCGAGAACTTGGCGTTGTCACAATTCTACGGACCGAAGAATCCCCTTTCTTACTCGTACGGCCTGGTTCCTTCGAACGACGGCAAACCGGTATTCATCGATGAGTTTTTCCGTCAAACGGGCGAGTTCCGCGACTCGAGCTTGGATCTGGCGCAGAACCAAACGGCGCAGAACGGCGGCGCGCCGCCGGAGCAGCTCAACATCACGCTGTACTTCGCCACCAACGACGAAAGCATCGAAACGGCCATGGGCGAGGGCGGCGCCAAAGCCCACTTGAGCCGTACGATTCGCTTGCCGATGCGCCACGCGCTCGAGCCCTGGCACGTCGTGAAAATCGCCATCAATGACATCGGCCGAGCGCGTTTCTGGATGCGCAAGATCGACGGCGTTCCGGATGTCATGGTGGGCGATGCTGAAAAGCCCGAAACCACCCCCGAAGCGACCTCCACCGATCTCGTACCCTACGATCCGCAACTCGTGATTCCGGATATGGAAAACGGCACGATGGTCGG
>DAISHW010000355.1:2023-2941 GCA_036822295.1 Bdellovibrionales bacterium
ACCGCCCCGATTCAGAGGATAAGCCCATTCTGATTTCACCGCGCGCGCTATGGATGATGGGCATGGTGGCCTCAAGCACCCGCATGGTGCTTGACTCCAACGCTTACCAAAAAGCCATCGGCAAGGGGGACTTTTCGACCTTCGCGAAATTCGGCCAGTATTTCACGAACGCGATTGAGCGGTTGCATGTCCTTAACGGCACGAAGCAAGTGGACAGCGTGGTGGCGGGCGAACTGCAAAAGGCCCGCGACATCATGAAAGAGGGTCAGCACGGCATTGGCGCCCGCGGAGTCGAAAACTGGTTCAGCGAGGCGCTCGCCATCGCGGAAAACAAGACCGGCACCGTTTCGCCCGCGACGATTGACGAGGCCTTTAAACGCTCGCTCAATAAAGAAGGTTTCGAAGCGACAGCCGCCGAGCGCGGGCGCTGGATCACGCTGAACAATCTGGTAAAGTCAGACATGATTTTGCCGGCGTTGACCGCCGATGTCCTGGCGATTGTTCAAGGTCAGGGTCGGGCCGAGCATCTTTACGACGACATCAAGCTCGAGATCATCACTCTGAAAAATGACCGCGACGCTCAGTTCATCGTCGGCGAAGGCAACGACACCGTTCCGATCGACAAATCGCGCCTGAACGAGATCTACGGAATCTTCCAAGAGATCTCGGGCTACGCGTTCGAACCGGGTCTGCTCTCGGATTTCCACGTGCAAGTGAGCCGCGATTCCGCGGCTCAACGCCTGCCGGAACTCCTTGAGGCGTGCCGCCGCTATCTGTCCAAGCGCGAAATCGACAAAACGACGATCAGCTCGCTGCTGGACTACTTTAACGGCAAGCCGGTCAACGAAACGCTGCGCATGATGGGCGCGCAAGCCGAAGCCCAACTTCTGCGCTACGGCTACGATCGTCCGTCGTTCA
>DAISHW010000356.1:0-2924 GCA_036822295.1 Bdellovibrionales bacterium
GCCGCGCCCGAGAATCGCGCGCAGCTCTTGATCGTCGAGACGCTCGAGAACCACGACGCGGGCGCGGCTGAGAAGAGCCGAGTTCAATTCGTAGCTGGGATTTTCGGTCGTCGCGCCGATCAGGATGAAATCGCCCGCTTCGGTGTAGGGCAAGAGCACGTCTTGTTGGCCGCGGTTCAGGCGATGGATCTCGTCGATGAAAATCAAGGTACGGCCGAGTCCCTGGATTTTGCGCTCGTGGGCCTTGTCGCCGAGTTCGCGAATCTCTTTGGCGCCGGTTTCGACGGCGTTGAGGTTGATGAAATGGGCCTTGGAGTAACCGCTTAAGATCCGCGCCAGCGTCGTTTTTCCGCTGCCCGGAGGCCCCCACAAGATCAAATTCGGGAAACGTTCGGGCTTATCGAGAAACGGCGCGAGCAGTTTTAAAACCGCGCTTTGCCCTTGAAAATCCCGCAAAGACGCCGGTCTTAGACGTTCGGCCAGGGGCGCCCCCTCTTTGGCCATACTGGATGTCTCGAAAAGATCCATGGTTTAGGTCTATCTAGGAGCATTTTCTTTAGCAAGCGACTCAATTCGATTCTGGATCTTGCCGATATATAAGATGTGAGGAACCACCGTATGAAACTCAACAAGATGACGATCCGCGGATTTGTTTTGGTTTTTATGGCGCTCACGCTGGTGCAGTGTGGAAAGGATGAATCTGAATCCGAGAAAGCCAAATTTCAAATCATCCCCGCCGAGCCAATCGTGATCACAGCGGATATCGTTTCGGATGGCCAGGTGATCAGCGCACCGTGGTTCGAGTTCCGCGTGAAAATCAAGAACGAAACCAAAGACAAGTTCACCATCGTCGCAATGCAAGCCACAGTTACCGGTCTCGATAGTTCGGACAATATGATTCCGGTGAAATACGCGACAGCCCCAAGCTCTTTCAATTTTACGTTAAAAGACGACGTTACCTGCGAGTTCTCGCACTTCGGAACCTTCGAAGTGGACACGGATCCGGACAGCACCGGCCAAGTTATGACTTTGGAAGGCGCGAAGTCCATTTGTTACGATGTCAACGGTGACGGCACTCCCGAGACGAAATACACTCCGACATTTCGCATACCTAGCAATCCCCCAGGCGGCGCCACCGGTGACAACTTCCGTTATACGGTCGAATTGAAGCCGCTGGGCTGGTACGGCGATCGAAATACGCCGACCGACCGTTTTGAAAAATCGCTGATGTTCTACACTCAGTAACTCTTAGAACTCATCGTCACTGGGGTCGACGGCGCCGTTTGGGCTGGCGGCCGCCATGGTGGCGATGGGATCCGCTTGCAAACTGCGCGGGGTCAGGAAGATCAAGAGTTCGTTCTTGGTGCGGCTGAACGTTTTGCTCTTGAACAGCCAACCCAAGACCGGGATGTCTTTAAGGCCGGGAACGCCGTTGGTGCCCTCGGCCTCGTCACTCGTGTAAATGCCGCCGATGACCGCCGTCTGCCCGTTCTTCACCATGACTTTGGTTTTCGCGAAGCGCTTGTTCACGGGGCGCGCGCCGGTTTCGGTATCGATCAAGGCGCCCAGGAATTCGCGCTTCACGTCGAGTTCCATGATCACGCCGCCGTCGGCGGTGATCTGGGGCGTGACGTTGAGCTCGAGCGCGAACGGCGTGCGCTTTTCCGTACGCGTGATCGAGCCGGTTTGATCCGATCGGGTCTGGATGATCGTGACGTTTTCGCCCTCTTGCCGGATAGTCGATTTCTCGCGGTTCATGGCCGAAATGCGCGGCGACGAAATGACCTTGGCCAGTTGGTCGCGTTCGGCGAGCGAGAGCGCGGCACTGAGGTTACCGAGAGCGTCGAGCACGCCGATGTTCAGGTTGGCCGAGAGCGGATTGGCCGTCGCCGAAGCCGCGTCGATCGAAGTGATGCGGAGGGCCGGGTTCAAATCGATCGGCGCGTTATTGTATCCGCCCGTTTTGCTCAAGTTGGTTTTCGCGCCCGTGAAGCCCCAGTTGACGCCGATGAACGTTTCGAAGGCTTCGACGGCCTCGACGATTTTGCTTTCGATCGAGACTTGGGCCGGAGGCACGTCGAGCGTTTTGACCAGACGGCGCACGCGATCGACCACGTCGCCGCGATCCGTGATGATGAGCGTGCTGGTGCGCTTGTCGGCGACCACCCGGCCGTCTTTGGCCAGGAAGGGAGTCACGTTGCGCGAGAGTTCATCGAGGTCCGCGTAGCTGATCGGGATGACTTGCACGATCGCGGGAACGATGGCCTTCTGGGCCTCTAGGATCTTGGTGGCGGTTTCGGTTTCTTCTTGCAGCGCCTTGAGCGTGCTGATGCGAAGCACGTTGCCTTGCCGTACGTAGCCCAGGTTTTTCGTTCGCATCACGGTGACCAGCGCTTGATCCCAGGGAATGCGACGCAGCTTGAGCGAGATTTTACCGCTGACGTCGTCCGAGATCACGACGTTGGCGCCGCTTTCTTCGGCCAGGAAATTCACGACGTCGCGGACATCGGCGTCTTTCACTTGCAGCGAGATGTTGCGACCGTAGAAGCGTTGGTTGCCGGTCAGGAATTCGTCGAGGGTTTTCGCCGCCAAGGGCTGCGTCGCGTCGGCGGAGGGAACCGGCGCGGAATCGCCCGGCGCCGGAATCTGCGGACTGGCGTCCGCGAGCGCGGGCGCCGAGCTTGGAACGATCACGAGCGACGTGCCCTCTTGCTGAACGGCGGGTTCCGCCCCGCCGCCGGCGAGCTGGATCACGATGCGCGCGGTGCTGGAACCGGCGCCTTGATACGCGTTGATGCCGCCGATCGCGGAGCTGTTGCCGACGTTGTACGGCCGTTGCAGGCCCGGCGGCAATTCGGCGTCCGCGATCTCGATCACGAACTGACGGGTCGCCGCGTTCATGCGCGTTTGGTAAGTCACGGGCT
>DAISHW010000357.1:0-2909 GCA_036822295.1 Bdellovibrionales bacterium
CCGAGGCGGTTTTGGTGCGCGCGTTGTCTGTTCGCGAAGGCGTGGCCCGGATTCAAGCGAGACGTCCTGACCTCCCGCTCGAAAAACAAGCCAATGGCCCCGGAAAATTATGTATCGCCCTGGAAATCGGCCGCGCGCAGAATGCTTTGGATCTAACAGCCAGCGGCGAACTCTGGATCGAGGATCACGGGACTAATCCGAACATTTCCGTGGTGGCCGGCCCCCGGATCGGCATTGGCGATCGCCACGATGCGGTCCATTGGCCGCTCCGCTTCGGCGTGAGGGATCACCCGGCGCTCTCGCCACCTAGATTCGAAAGCTGACACGCTTCTTGCACAACTTGGTTGTTGAGAAAGTAGGTGCGTCATGAAGATCTACAATCCGAATTTAGAAGAACGAGCCTTCCTTTATCAAGAGGCGCAGGATCTTGAAACGCTGATGCGCAATCTGGGTTCGCTCTCGGTGATGGTAGAGGAAACGCTCCATCACCGCTACCGCGTGACCTTCGTGGTGGCGCCGGAAACCGTCGCCATGCGCGTGCGCGCGGTCGACGACAACTTGTACGACGCGACGATCGCCGCCCGCGTCGAGACGCAAAAGCAGCTCAATCTCATCGTCAACTCTTTGCCGCGCCCGGCGGGGCTCGAAACTCGGCCGGAAGGCACGCCTTATCAGCTTTTGCATTGAGGGGACGGCTGCACTAATATCCTTTGCATGGAAATTTTAATTTCTGGCGCGTCGACCGGGATCGGCCGCGCCTCGGCGATTCACATGGCGCGTTTGGATCATTCGGTTTGGGCGGGCGTGCGCACGCAAAAGTCTTTCGACGAAATCTCGCGTTTGAACGTGCGCGGATTGCACCCGGTGTTTTTGGATGTCTGCGACGAGGCTTCGATCGTCGCGTGTTTGCGCTTGATCGGCAAAGAAGCCGGGATCCTGCACGCGCTCGTGAACAACGCCGGGATCGCCGTCGGCGGCCCGGTCGAAGGCGTTCCTTTGCAGGATTGGCGGCGCCAGTTCGAAGTGAACCTCTTCGGTCAGATCCGCGTGATCCAAGCGGCCTTGCCGATGTTGCGTGAGTCGAAAGGCCGCATCGTCAATCTGTCTTCGATTTCCGGAAAAGTCGCGGCGCCGTTCTTGGGGCCTTACGCGGCTTCGAAGTACGCGTTTGAAGCCGTGTCGGATTCTTTGCGCCGTGAGCTGGCGCCGTTGGGGGTTTCGGTTTCCGTGGTGGAGCCCGGCCCGATTCGCACGCCGATCTGGGATAAGGGTTTGGCGGATATCCGTGTCGATACGGCCGAGACCGAAGCCGTCTACGGCGGGCGGGTGGCGCGCTTCATGAAACGGCTTGAACAGAACGCGGCCGCGGCGGCGCCCGTGTCGGTCGTGGTGGAAACGATCGCCGAGGCCTTGACCTCGGCACGCCCGCGCCCGCGCTACCCCGTCGGCCGGGGCATTTCTTTGGCGATCGCGTTGACGCGCGCGCTGCCCGATCGCTGGCTCGATCGTCTGATTTCATCGAAGAGCACGTAGTTTTTCTTAGAATACGGATGCCGCGCGTGTCCCGCGTGGCCGCTGTTTCTCGCGCAGGACGGAACATTTCTTGATCTTCGTGCCTCTCGACCGATGGAAGGAGGGTCACAAGATGCGTAACTGGAAACTGATTCTTTTTAGCTTGGCGGTGATGGGTTTCGTGCTCACCCGCATTTATTTGAAGGGCGGTGCGTGATGCGCGCTCTGCTGTTCGTATTGGTTTTATTCGGGCCAGGCGTGGCGGCGGCCAAACCGGTGGTTTGTTTCACGGGATTGGCGTCCGGGGCCGCGGGCCGGGTGGATGCGGGAAATGTGATGTTGGCCGGCGGTATCGAGCCTGCGCGTCTTTTCGACGGCGAGCCGATGGCTTGCAAAGACGTCAAGGCGATCACCGACGGCTTGGACGCCACGTCGTTCGTGTTGAGTTCGGTGGGCTTCGGCGCGGCCTGCTTGGGTCAAGTGCACGCGACGGTTTTCTTAGAGGGCGGCGCGCTGTTTTTTCAGGGCGTGAGCTTGGTGATCGAGCAATTCCCCTGTCAGGAAGACGAGCAACACGCCGAGGCTTTGGCGCGTGAGATCGTTTGCGAAGAACTTCAGAAGGTCGGTATCACCTGTAAGATTTGAATTCAGGCCGCAAAACTGACGCAAGATTCAGTCCTCGAACTCCGGCGAAACCAGCTCACACTCCGTGAACTCCACCCGCCACGCGAGAGCGCCTTTGGGCTTCTGGAACGTCACCCGGCAATCGTAAGTGCGCGTGCCCGAGCAACCGCGATACGGTCCTTCGGCATAGGCGGTGATCGAAAAGATCTCACCACGCTCGACGGGCCACGCCGTCTTGTCGGGTTCGCGTTCGAAATGGCGCATCTCATCGACCGTGCAGATCTCGCCGTCTTCGTCGACGCCGAGCTCTTGGGCCACCGCCGCGCGGGTTTGCGCCAAGGCTTCGGTTTCGGTGATTCCCGGAGTGTCTTGCCAATTCAGGATGCGCTCATTGGCCGCCAACGCCGGCAAAGCCATCAGCGCGAACAAAATGTATTTCATAACTCCCCCCCTGTGGCGCTGTTTATACGCGCTTACCCGGGTTACGGCAAAAACAATCCATGGTGTGATCGTTATACAATCCCGCCGCCTGCATATGCGCGTACATCACGGTGCTGCCGACGAACTTGAAGCCCCGTTTCTTCAAATCCTTCGACAGGGCGTCGCTCTCGGGGCTGGTGGCGCGGAAATCTTTAAGGCCGCGGTTGCGGCGCACGATGGTTTTCCCTCCGACAAAGCTCCAGATGTATTTGTCGAATGAGCCGAACTCCTTTTGCCCCTTCAAAAACTCCTTGGCGTTCGTGACGGTGGAATGGATCTTCAGGCGATTGCGG